>NZ_JCBCCK010000409.1:0-8743 GCF_059864935.1 Planktosalinus sp. | reverse complement strand
TCCTGCACTGGCAGGCAGATGTGGGCATTAGGGCCATAAGTATTTATGATATATCAGGCAGGGCAGTAAAAGAGCAGGTAGTGACCGGCCAATCCGGCAGCCTTTCACTGGAAGGCCTTTCCGCAGGGAGTTATATTGTGGTGTTACAAGACAATACCGGCAAGTCGATGCATAAGGTTTTGGTGAAGAACTAGTAATATTTTCTTCCCTTTGACTTATTTATATTCATTCTAAAAAAGGCAAGGGTTGCTTTATCCTAACCTTTGGTATGGCGTAATGATGAATTATTTATACATAAGCCTGCATTTTGGGTTGTTCTTTTATACTGTCTTGGGTTTAAAAGTGTTCATAAAATGGGTAGCAAAACCCTACCTAAAACACCAGATATAAGATAATATCCCTTTGGAGAGACTACCCATATCCAATCGTTGTGCACAATCCAAGAAATATTATTTTCATTAAACCCTGTAATTTTTATTTGAATTTGTTTACTAATTAGTTAACTTTGTCCTGTGGTAAAAAAGATAATCGCATACAAAGAGTATTTCACTGACTTTTATAAAGCTCAAGAAGATAAAGTTCAAGAAAAGATTGAATACGTTTTGGATTTAGTGCGTTTTGAAAGACAAGTCCCGAAAAAATTCTTCAAAGCTCTTGAAAATACAGACGGAATTTATGAAGTGCGTGTAATTACGACTTTTAAAAGTATCCGCATTTTGTGCTTTTTCGATGATGGAAATTTGGTTGTACTTGTGAACTGTTTCGTGAAGAAAACCCAAAAAACATCGAGAAAGGAAATCAAACTTGCCGAGAAACTAAAAAAGGAATATTTAAAGGATAAAAATAGCTGATATGAAATGTCCATAAGCAAAATTGCCATACCAACCGCCTTGCGCTTCATAGCTTCAGGCGACGAAGCCGAAAATGATTATATGGGCATTACACCTGCCTGCCGCTTTGTCGCCTGAATCCGCCTATTGGCGGAGCAAGGTGGGCAGGCAGGCCTGACCGATAAAAAACAAATAAATATAAACAGATGAAAAATACAACAGATTTTGAGGACATCCTCATTGGAAAATACGGAAAAAAAGGAACTGAAAAAAGGGACAAGTATGACGCTGACTCTCTTGCATTCCGACTTGGTGCCATGCTTAAGGAAGCTCGAAAAGACGCCAATCTAACACAAGAAGAACTTGCCGAAAAAACAGGAACAAAAAAAAGCTACATTTCTAGAATTGAACGTGGGCTGAGCGATATTCAAGTTTCAACTTATTATAAATTGATTGAAATTGGACTTGGAAAACAACTGAATATCGAAATAGCATAACGGAAAAATACTGCCCGTGGGCGGTATCAAAGAAAAAATCCTGGCAGCCAAACGCGCCCGAATCAAGGAAATCATCCTGTGTGAAGAAAACAAAAGGGATATAGAAGAAATCAAGGATGACTACCTGAAAGGACTGACTTTTCACTATGTGAAAGATATGAAAGAGGTGATTGAAATGGCTCTTTTGAAAGAAAAAGTCAAAAACGCCAAGAAGCTTTAAGTAAGCTTAAGTGACGGGACTACCTTAGTGATGTCCTAAACTTTTATTATTTATACACAAAAGGCATTCCTGTAATGGGGTTGCTTTTTTTTATGCTTTAAAGGGTTTTTAAAAGTGTTCATAAAATGAGTAGTAAAACCCTACCTAAAACACCAGATATAAGATAATATCCCTTTGGAGAGACTACCCATATCCCATTGATGTATGTAATTTTAGAATTTGCATACTATACCAATATTTGGTATATTTGAATCAAATAGTATCAAAATGAATAAAAACACATCCATATCACTCGGAAATTATTTTGACGAGTTTGTTCAAAGCCGAATAAAAGAAGGCCGATTTAAAAATGTTAGCGAAGTTATAAGAGCCGGATTAAGGCTTTTAGAAGAAGAAGAAAGTAAAGTTATTGCATTAAAAAATGCAATACAAGAAGGAATGAATAGTCCAAGAGTTGAAAACTTTGACTTTGATGAGCATTTGGCCAAACTAAAATCCGAAAAGAGAAAGAATGGCTAAAGTTGTATTGAGACAAAAAGCCATTGATGATTTATCTGATATTTGGGAATATACAGTACTTAAATGGTCAGAAAATCAAGCTGACAACTATTATCAGTCAATTAAGTTTGCTTGTAAAGAAATCGGGACAAACCCGAATATTGGAAGAGAATATACCGGAATAAGTAGTAATTTATTAGGATTCAAAACTGGCAAACACATACTATTTTACCATATAATTTCAGAAAACGAAATTGAAATCATCAGAATATTACACGAAAGAATGGATTTGAAAAATAGATTAACAGAATAAAATGATACACACTATACCACAAATTTATTGCGAGATAGTAGCTGAATCAAAAAAATAGTAAATTTTTAAAAACTTAAAACCAGGACCGAAAAATTTGCAGGCGTTTGGACACCTCAAACATATACGAGGAAAGTTATTTAATCGGATAAAAAATTCTCTAAAAAAGGAAAGCAATCACATACTTTCCTTTTTTTTAATCCCTGAAAATAAATTATACTTGCACTCGTTTAGTAGATATGCATATTCTCCCGTATATGAGAATGAAAATCCAACCCTTTTATGCCAAGGAATAGTGTAGTTGCACTCTTTTTATTGATTACTGCTATGAGTTCTGCTCAAATCGGGGGAAAAGGTACCTACCAGTTTTTAAATCTGGTCAACTCTCCACGACAGGCTGCTTTGGGCGGGAAGGTCATCACCGGTTATGATTATGACCCCACAATGGGGCTTTACAATCCCGCCACCATCAACCCGATGATGGACAATCAGCTTTCACTCAACTATGTCAACTATTTTGCCGATGTCAATTATGGCACGGCTTCATATGCTTATTTGTATGACCGCAGGACCCAGGTGATACATGCGGGAGTCACTTATATCAATTACGGAAAATTTGACGGTTATGATGAATTTGGTGAGTCAACTGGTACTTTTGGTGGGGGAGAAGTAGCACTTTCTGTGGGTTATGCCCGAAACATTCCCTGGACTGATTTTCACGTTGGTGTGAATGTAAAACTTATTTCTTCCAAACTGGAGGAATACACCTCGTTTGGTGGTGCTTTGGATATTGGTGTCATTTACGTTTATGAACCCTGGGATTTGCACATTGCTGCGGTTGCCCGAAATATAGGAACCCAGTTTACACCCTATCATGAAACCTATGAAAAACTGCCCTTTGAAGTAGACTTCGGAATATCACAAAGCCTGATGAACGTGCCTTTGCGCTGGCACCTAACCCTTGAAAATTTACAAACCTGGAATATCGCTTTTTCCAATCCGGCCCGCGAGGAAACCGATTTGGAAGGCAATGTTCAAACAGAAAATATTACGGTTTTTAATAACATTTTCAGAAGGATGATCATAGGTGTCGAGTTGTTCCCCGAAAGCGGATTTAACCTGCGTTTGGGTTACAATTTAAGAAGAGCAGAGGAGTTGCGCATCGTTGATCAACGTGCCTTTGCAGGATTGAGTGCGGGGTTTTCACTTAAATTAAGGAAATTGCGATTAAGCTATTCTTATGCCAGATACAGTTCAGCAGCTTCGGCCAGCTTTTTTGGACTTAATATTGATTTGAACCAATGAGAAAAATTACTATAGCTATCGATGGGTTTTCTTCCACGGGAAAGAGCACAGTGGCCCGCCAACTGGCAGCATATCTGGGTTATGTGTATGTGGATAGTGGTGCGATGTATCGCGCTGTGACGCTTTATGCCATCCAAAACGGACTGATTGGTTCAGGCTTTTTCCATATAGAAAAACTTGTTTCCCAACTAAAAGACATCCACTTAAAATTTGAATTCAGCCCAGAAACCAAAGAAGCTGAGATTCACCTGAACAGAAAAAATGTCGAAAAAGAAATCCGTTCAATGGAGGTTTCCGGATTTGTGAGTCAAATTGCTCAAGTACATGAAGTGCGCAGAAAACTCGTTGAAATTCAGCAGGAAATGGGAAAAAACAAAGGGGTGGTTATGGATGGCAGGGACATTGGAACCGTAGTTTTTCCGCAAGCTGAACTCAAAATATTTATGACTGCCGATGCTAAAGAGCGCGCCATGCGCCGTTTTCTGGAATTTACAGACCAAGGTAAAGAAGTTTCTTTTGAGAGCATTTATGAAAATGTCACCCAACGCGACCACATCGATACCACACGTGACGATTCGCCCTTAGTAAAAGCCCAAGACGCCATTGAAATTGACAATACCTTCACCAATATTGAAGACCAGTTTCACATCATCCTTCAACTGGCCAAAGACCGTATTGCGGGGAGGGTTTAGGGTTTCAAGGTTCAAAGTTCAAGGTTTGTAAAGTGTAAAGTCCTAAATAAGGTTGACCGTTTTATGAAGTTGGTTAATCATTAATTTTAATTCCATCGCCTTGTCGCACCATCACCTTGTCACCCAATCAATTCTATCCACTACTGACTTCAATCTGCTTTAAATCTTATATGTTTTACTCTCTATTAAACTCCACCACACGCGTGTAGTTTGAAGGATAAGCGCCCACCTGTAAAAGCATCGGTCGAAGGCAAAACTCAAAATGAAATTTTTCAACATCACCGTTTACATCCATAGTGAACCAACTGAATTCTTCCCGTTGCGCCGGGTTACTCCACACAGCCCTGAATGTGTCGTGATGCCAGTGTTCAAGCAGGGCGGTTAAATCGTCGGTATCCCAGAACTTTACTTTTAGTTGGTTGTTTTCCTTGAAAATTTCAATTTTTCCATAAGCCAAATCAGTATAAATGCCGGTGTAATTGTCCAAATCGTGTTTAGGCTTGGTGTTTTTCTCACGGGAGTTATGGATGTTTTCCCTAATCTGACTTACGCGGTTGTAAGCATTTTGATAGATCGAAAAATAATGTTCCTGCCAGTTTCTTTCCTCTGTACCTATAAAAGAATCAAGAAGTGTATAGAACACTGCATTACCAAAATAATTGAAGGTGTTGGTCACCACTACAATGCCCAGATTTTGATTGGGTACTAAAAAGACAAAGGTGTTAAAACCGTCTGTTGCGCCGCCGTGTGAAATGATGCGCTCTCCTTTATAATCTGTAATCTGCCAACCCAGTCCGTATGAAGATTGAGCGGCGTAAGGATCAGCCGGTTGATGGGCAATTTGTGGACGGTGCAATTCGCGCATTTGATTTTCACTGATGAAGCGTTTGTTGTTAAAAACACCGGGTTCGCCCAGTTGCATCAACATCCATTTGTTCAGGTCGGCTACCGAAGAATTTACACCTCCTGCAGGTCCGGCATTGTCCCAGTTTCTCCATTTGATTGGAGTAATTTTCCCTTCAATTTCCTGATGGGGTGTGGCCTTGTTGGTGTTTGCATCCAGTTGGGTAATGCTTGTTGTGGTGTTGTTCATACCAAGGGGTATAAACAAACGATTCAGTAAAAACTCGTCCCAACTCACACCTTCAATGTATTCTATCAACTGTCCTGCTAATGAATACATCACATTGCTGTAAACACTTTTGTATCTGAAAGGGGCTTCAAAATCCATATAGCGCATTTGGTGAATGACTTCATCCCTACTGCTTTCGGTCATGAACTGAAGCCGGTTTCCCAGCATTCTCCCCACACCCACACGGTGAATCAGTAAATCCCTCACCGCAACCTGAGACGTTACCCATGGGTCACTCAATTCAAACCAGGGGATGTGGTCTATTACTTTATCATCCCAGTTCAGTTTGCCTTCATCCACTAAAATGGCCAATGCAGCAGTCGTCATATTTTTGGAAACTGAAGCAATCCCAAAAACTGTGTGTTCATTAACAGCTTCATTACTGCCCAAACTTTTTTCTCCAAAACCTTTTGAAAAAATAACTTCGCCGTCCTTCACCACACCAATGGCCATTCCGGGGATGATCCATTCAGTCATCCCGGTGTTTACCCAATTTTCAAAATTATCGGGAATTTTGTTTTGAGCAAGAACAGCATTTAAACAGAGAATGGAAAAAAGGAATGAAGTAAAAAATTGCTTTACAAAAAGTGAAGATTGCATTAGTTTTAAAATTTTAAATGAATAAATTATAGAACAAGACAAAAATAGTTTTTTAGGTAAATTCAGTTGTTGAAGTAAAGCTTTTTTACCATTAAGACATTAAGGAACATTAAGTTTTTTCTTAATTTTTCTTAATTACTTAATGCTCTTAATGGTTATGCTTTTAACAAATTAATGAAAACTTCTCTAATAAATAGTTTGTGATGTTGTTGTAAACTTTATTGACAAATATAAAGCTTCAAAATAAACTTTCAAGATTTGCGCCTATTCATTCACAAAAGCCACGCTGTGACATGCAACCACAGCAGCAGTTTCGGTGCGCAACCTGCTTTTTCCGAGGCTTACCGAAGAAAATCCGTTTTCCATTGCCAGTGCGATTTCCTTTTCGGAAAAATCGCCTTCGGGACCGATGAGGATTAGTACATTTTCTTTTGGTTTTAGAACTCCTTTAAGAGACTTCTTTTCGCCTTGAGCGCAGTGAGCGATCAATTTATTTGATTCTGAAGATGAGAGGCTTTTCATAAAGTCTGCAAATGATACGACCGGGTTGAGTTTGGGAAGTTCAGCTTTGAGTGACTGTTTCATAGCACTCAGGATGATTTTTTCATAGCGCTCCTCTTTGATTTTTGTTCGCTCGCTGTGATCGCAAATGATTGGAGTGATTTCGTGAATTCCAATTTCAGTTGCTTTCTCCAAAAACCATTCATAGCGGTCGTTGAGTTTGGTGGGGGCGACTGCCAGATGTAAATAATAGGGGAGCGGCTCGGGTGTGTCTATTTCAAGTAATTTGACAACACATTTATTGTGGTGGGCACCGATGATTTCTGAAGTAAAAAAATCACTATTTCCATTGGTGAGTTGCAGTTTGTCACCGGCCTTTTTACGAAGCACCTTAACGATATGACGACTTTCATCTTTATCAAAAGCAAGCTCCTGATTGATGTGTAAGGCTTCGGGATGGTAGAATAATTGCATTTTTCAGGTTTCAGGTTTATGGTTTCAAGTTTATAGTTATAGTTTGGAGCTGTAATTTAAAAATAAGAACAATAAACCATAAACTACAAACAACAAAACTCAAAATTCCATACGAGCTTTTGAGCCAACGTTTAATTCAGTAAAATCCTTGTTTTTGTATTTGAGTTCGCCTACGATGGCAATCATAGCTGCATTGTCTGTACAGTATTCAAATTTAGGGATATGGGTTTTCCAGCCGTATTGGCTTTCAGCATCTTTTAAGGCTTTTCTAATACCGCTGTTGGCAGAAACCCCACCGCCTATGGCCACTTCTTTGATACCGGTTTGTTTGACTGCTTTCTTGATTTTGTCCATCAAATATTCCACGATAGTGTGTTGAATGGAAGCACAAATATCAGCCATGTTTTCTTCAACAAAATTGGGGTTTTCTTTTTGTTGCCTCTGAACAAAATACAAAATCGCCGTTTTGAGTCCGCTAAAGCTGAAATCCAGCCCGGGTACTTTGGGTTTGGTAAAGGGAAATGCTTTTGGATTGCCTTGTTGGGCATATTTGTCAACCAAAGGTCCGCCGGGATAGGGCAGCCCCAATATTTTAGCCGATTTATCAAAGGCTTCACCCACGGCATCATCGATGGTTTGTCCGATGATTTCCATATCAAAATAATCATTCACCTTTACAATTTGAGTGTGCCCACCACTGATGGTAACTGCTATAAACGGAAAACCGGGTTTGCTTTGCGAGGGTTCGTCAATAAAATGCGCCAGAATATGTGCCTGCATATGGTTGACTTCAATCAACGGAATATCAAGTCCCATGGCCAATGATTTGGCAAAAGAGGAACCCACAAGAAGCGACCCCATCAATCCCGGGCCGCGTGTAAAGGCAATGGCGCTCAGATCTTTTTTATCAATTCCGGCTTTCTTTATAGCTTGATCTACAACAGGAACAATATTTTGTTGGTGTGCCCTTGAGGCAAGTTCAGGAACCACACCTCCATATTCCTCGTGAATTTTCTGAGAAGCCACAACATTGGACAGTATTTTGCCGTTGTGAATCACAGCTGCGGCAGTGTCGTCACAAGAAGATTCGATAGCTAGTATATATATTGATTTGGACATTTTATTTAGGCATAAAAATTGTTACTTTTATGGGCAATTTCCGTGCAAAGTTAAAACAATAAGGCTTATCAAAAAATTCAAAAAAATACTGCTGCGATTTCTGCTTGCAATCTTCTTGCTTTTGATAGCTCTTTTAATTTCGCTCTCTTTCCCTTCTGTACAAACTTATGTGGCACAAAAAGTGACCAAAAACCTGAATGAGCGTTATGATACCGATATCAATATAGAACGATTGGGCATCAACCGAAAAGGAGAGCTTACTTTACAAGGGGTATATATTGCAGATCATCACAAAGATACTTTGATTTTTGCAAGGAATATAAGCACTACCATTTTAAGTTTCAGGAACCTCTTAAAAACCAATCTTAATTTTGGAGACTTACTCCTTGAAGACGCCAAATTGTATGTGAAAACTTATCAAGGGGAAGAACGGGACAACCTGTCAGTATTTACCAGAAAATTTGCGCCTGAGACACCACTTGAAGATCCACCTCCTTTTATAATGGAATCCCGCACGCTTACCCTTACCAACACCATCATCAAAATAACCGATGAAAATCTTGAA
>NZ_JCBCCK010000106.1:0-6460 GCF_059864935.1 Planktosalinus sp. | reverse complement strand
CGCTTTTATCCCTCACGCAAAAAACAATCACATCAAACCAATCGGTACTTTTAACCAATAACCAATACACCATTAACAAAAAGACGACTCCCTCTCCGCCTCCCGCCAAATGCGGGCCGGGGCAAAGCGGACGAAACCCACTCCGCTAAAACTTTAGAATTTAACAACCCTCCCCCTTTAGGGGGGACACAGGGAGACACAGGGGGGGGCTGCAAGAGTTTATAAAACTTTGGAATTTGCATTGCCAACTGAAAGTGTACTGTAGGTTGGGCACTTCAAATTTTCACGTCTCACATCTCATGTCTAAAGTCTCACATCTCACATCTCATGTCTCTTGTCTCAAAAAAAACATTAAAAATTAAATTTCTCCAATTTCAAGAAGTAACTTACCTTTGCTTGTCACACCATTGACTAACCGAATGAGCAAAGAAAGTAGAAGAAGGGAAGCCTTATTGTATCACGCAAAACCAAAACCCGGAAAAATCCAGGTGGTACCCACAAAAAAATATGCCAGCCAGCGCGACCTGTCACTGGCTTATTCTCCCGGGGTGGCTGAACCTTGCCTTGAAATTGCCAAAGACAAAAACAACGTTTACAAATATACCACCAAGGGAAACCTCGTGGCGGTAATCTCAAACGGTACAGCCGTACTCGGACTCGGAAACATAGGTCCCGAAGCCTCAAAACCCGTGATGGAAGGTAAAGGCCTGCTCTTTAAAATCTTTGCAGACATCGATGTGTTTGACATCGAAGTGGATACTGAAGACATTGAAACATTTGTCCAAACTGTAAAAAACATAGCTCCCACATTTGGTGGCATCAACCTTGAAGACATCAAAGCCCCCGAAGCCTTTGAAATTGAACGCCGCCTCAAGGAAGAGCTCGACATTCCCGTGATGCACGACGACCAGCACGGCACGGCCATCATCTCCGCAGCGGCACTCATCAATGCCCTCGAACTGGCAGGTAAAAAAATCAACAAAGTAAAAATTGTGATTAGCGGTGCCGGTGCAGCAGCGGTTTCCTGCACACGACTCTATAAGGCCTTTGGAGCAAAGCCCGAAAACATCGTCATGCTCGACAGCAAGGGGGTCATTCGCAAAGACCACCCCAACCTCAGTATAGAAAAAGGCGAGTTTGCTACAGCCAGAAAAATCGATACACTCGAGGAAGCCCTAAAAAAAGCAGATGTTTTTGTGGGGCTGTCAGTAAGGGACATAGTCACTCCGGCCATGCTCAAAACCATGAGCAAAAACCCCATCGTGTTTGCAATGGCCAACCCAAACCCCGAAATTGAATATGACCTGGCCATTAAAACCCGCGACGACATCATTATGGCCACCGGCCGCTCAGACCACCCCAACCAGGTCAACAACGTGCTGGGGTTTCCATACATCTTTAGGGGGGCACTGGACGTAAGGGCAACAAAAATCAATGAAGAAATGAAAAAGGCCGCGGTATTGGCCCTCGCAGAACTCGCCAAAGAAGCTGTACCCGAGCAGGTCAATATCGCTTATGGTGAAACAAAACTCAATTTTGGCAGAGAATACATCATTCCAAAACCATTTGACCCGCGCCTCATCGCAAAAGTGCCTCCGGCTGTTGCAAAAGCCGCTATGGAAAGCGGTGTGGCAAAAGCACACATCGCAGACTGGCAAAAATATGAAGACGAACTTTATGAGCGCATGGGAGCTGACAATAAAATCGTCAGGCTGCTCATCAACCGTGCAAAAACTGACCCCAAACGCGTCGTTTTTGCCGAGGCAGACCATCTTGATGTGCTTAAGGCAGCTCAAATCCTTCACGATGAAAAAATAGGAACCCCAATCCTTCTTGGGAGAAAAGTGGTGATATTGGAACTTATGCGAGAAATTGATTTTGATGCCCAAATTGAAATCATCGACCCCAAGGACGATGCCCAGGAAGCAAAAAGAAATTTTTATGCCGAAAAGTATTGGGAAAAAAGAAGAAGAAACGGTGTAACACTCTATGATGCCAAAAAATGGATGAGAGAACGCAATTACTTTGCCGCAATGATGGTCAATGTGGGTGATGCCGATGCCCTGATTACCGGCTATTCCAGATCTTACCCTGCTGTTTTAAAACCAATGCTGGAACTCATAGGCAAAATTGACGGGGTGGACAAAGTAGCCGCCACCAACCTGATGGTGACCAAACGCGGGCCGATGTTTCTTTCAGACACCTCAGTCAATATAGACCCCACGGCAAAAGAACTCGCCAAAATCGCACAAATGACGGCTTACACTATGAAAATGTTTGGGATGGACCCGGTCATGGCAATGATTTCATACACCAACTTTGGCTCATCAAAACACGACAGGGCCAGAAAAGTAAGGGAGGCTGTAGCCTTGCTACACCGCACACATCCTGATTTGGTAGTTGATGGCGAAGTGCAAATGGATTTTGCCTTGAACATGGAAATGCACAAAAAGAATTTTCCGTTTTCTAAACTCGCCGGCAAAAAGGTAAACGCCTTGATTTTTCCCAGCCTTGATTCGGCAAACAGCAATTACAAACTGCTCAAAGAATTAAACAATGCAGAATCCATCGGGCCCATTATGCTGGGGCTAAAAAAACCGGTACATATTCTGCAGTTGGGTGCCAGTGTTGAAGAAATTGTAAATATGGCAGCCATAGCAATTATTGATGCCCAGCAAAAGGAAAAAAGAGAACAAAACAGAAAAAAAATAAAAAAGTAATTAATTACGTCAATTTGGTTGCAAACCTAATGAATAGTTCGAGGAAAATCAGGCTCCCTTTAGAGCATGTCCCGTGCTTGACACCGGAGCGGCAAAGCTGATTTTCCGGCTAATTATGGGGGTTCAAATTTTGTGGTGCACTAAAATAAAAATACTATATTTGACGTTTAACAATAAGTTAACACATGATTACCCATATTCAGGGAAGAGTTGTTGAAAAAACACCTACCGGAATTGTTATAGATTGTAATGGAATGGGATATGAAGTCCATATTTCACTAAATACATTTTCAAACCTTCCCCACACTGAAAATGTAAAGTTGTTCACTCACCTGATAGTTAAGGAAGATTCCCATACACTATTTGGTTTTGCAGATCAGTTTGAACGTGAAATTTTCAGGTTGCTCATTACTGTTTCAGGTGTTGGGGCAAGTACAGCCAGAACGATGCTGTCGTCACTCAGCCCAAACCAGGTGAAGGAAGCCATTGCATTGGGCAATGTGGCCACAATTCAATCGGTGAAAGGCATAGGCGCCAAAACAGCTCAACGGGTAATCCTTGATTTAAAAGATAAAATTTTAAAGGTGTATGCCATTGACGAAGTTTTTAACAAACCAAGCAATACCAACAAAGAAGAAGCGTTATCTGCTTTGGAAACATTAGGGTTTTTAAGAAAACACGCTGAAAAGGTATGTGATAAAATTTGTTCAGAAAACCCAGACGCCACTGTAGAAACGATTATTAAATTAGCTTTAAAAAATTTATAAAAATTGGGCACAAAAAATTACTCCTGTAATAAACTTAGGGTCAACCATATATTTTTATTTTTTAGTTTGCTGTTTTTGAGTGTTTCACTGAATGCTCAGGAACCCGACCCTGAACAAATCAACCAGACAGAACAAGACACCACTCGCACCGGCCACTCGTTGGGCCAAATGGTTTTGCCCAACCCACAAAGCATTAGCAATCAATACACTTATGACCCCATTTCAGGGATGTACATATACAACCAAAAACTGGGGGATTTCTCCATATCCCACCCCTTGATCCTTACTCCTGAACAATATCAGGACCTGGTCCTTCAGGAGGAAATGAAAAAATATTTCAAAGACAAAATTGACGCTGCAGACGGCAGAAAAGAAGGCGCCGAAGATGAACAACGCAATTTACTGCCCAGCTTTTATGTAGACTCCAACCTGTTTGAAACCATTTTTGGGGGCAACGTCATTGAAGTAATACCCCAAGGTTCTGTGGAAATGGATTTGGGGCTTTTGTATACAAAACAAGACAATCCCTCTTTTTCTCCCAGAAACAGAAGTAATTTAACATTTGATTTCAACCAGCGAATTAGCCTGAGCTTGTTGGGCAAAGTGGGCGAACGCCTGCAAATCACGGCCAACTATGACACAGAATCCACTTTTGATTTTCAAAACCAAATCAAATTGGAATACACCCCCACAGAAGACCAGATCATTCAAACCATCGAAGTAGGTAACGTGAGTATGCCACTCAACAGTTCGCTCATTCAGGGCGCACAAAGTCTGTTTGGTATTAAAACTGAATTACAGTTTGGAAAAACCCGTGTAACCGGGGTGTTCTCTGAGCAAAAATCTGAAACCCGCAGCGTGGTCGCCCAGGGAGGTGGAACAGTCAATGATTTTGAGGTGTTTGCTTTGGAATATGACGAAAACAGGCACTTTTTCCTGGCACATTATTTTAGGGACAATTATGACAGAACATTGGAGCAATACCCTTATATCAACTCTAATGTGCAGATCACAAGGGCTGAAGTTTGGGTAACAAACCTCAACAATACCACTGAGAACGTTAGAAACATCGTGGCCCTTCAGGATATTGGAGAGGCCGACCCTTCAAAAATAGGGCTTAATTTTCCGCCGGGCGGGTTCATAAACAGGCCCCCAAATTCTTTTCCCGATAACGGAAATAACGATTTTAACCCTTTTGGAATCAATGGGGGGGCACAAACGGTACTCAATGAACAAATAAGAAACGTTTCAACGGTGCAGTCAGGTTTTGGTGGTGTACAGATGAGTGAAGGAAAAGATTATGCAACCCTTGAAAATGCCAGAAGGTTAATGCCCAATGAATACAATTTAAACCGTCAATTGGGGTATGTTTCCTTAAACCAAAGATTAAACAATGATGAAATTTTGGCTGTGGCCTTTCAATATACGGTTAACGGCAGGGTATATCAGGTGGGTGAATTCTCAAACGACGGGGTAAATGCCAATGTTGATGGTGGCATTGGTGGTGAACCCGACCCTGATCCGGACCCAACCCAACCCTTGCCCGGGGAAGCACAGAATATTGTTGTTAAACTTCTAAAAAGCAACATCGTAAACGTCAATCAACCCATCTGGGATTTGATGATGAAAAATATCTATAGCCTCGGAGCCTTTCAACTCGAAAGGGAAGACTTTAGATTAAACATTTTATATACTGACCCTTCACCATTAAATTATATAACCCCTGCAGCCGGAAATGCCAATTTTCCCGCAACCCCACTGCCTGAAGATGTGGACCAAACAACACTGCTCAGGGTATTCAATTTAGACCGGTTAAATTTCAATAACGACCCGCAACAAGGTGGTGACGGCTTTTTCGACTTCTTGCCGGGACTTACCGTTGATACTCAAAACGGAAGGATTATATTTACCACTGTTGAGCCTTTTGGAGAACACCTCTTTAACAAGCTAAGCAGCCCGGATGCTTCTGAAAACTATGAAGTGCCAAGTACATACAACGCAAACCAAAACAAATATGTTTTCAGGACACTCTACCGCAGCACTAAAGTGGTGGCAGAACAACAAGAAAGTGATAAAAACAAGTTCCAGTTAAAAGGCTCTTACAAATCTTCCGGTGCAGACGGTATTTCAATTGGAGCGTTCAATATTCCACAGGGCTCTGTCACTGTAACTGCAGGAGGAAGATTGCTGGTGGAAGGGGTTGACTATACCGTGAATTACCAATTGGGAAGGGTTCAGATTTTGGATCAGGCATTGCTGAATTCAAATACACCCATTCAAATCACTACCGAAAACAACACCGTTTTTGGACAACAAACCAAACGGTTTACAGGCCTGCATATTGAACATAAATTCAATGACAACTTCTTGATTGGGGGTACTTACCTCAACCTGAATGAACGCCCATTGACACAAAAAACCAATTTAGCTTCAGAACCCATTAACAATACGATAATGGGGTTCAATCTAAATTATTCCACACAAGTACCGTTCTTGACCCGAATGGTAAATAAATTGCCCAACATCGATACCGATGTTGAGTCAAACCTGTCTTTGAGAGGTGAATTTGCATATTTGATACCCGGCTCACCAAAAGTCGCAGATTTTGACGGTAAAACAACCGTCTATGTCGATGACTTTGAAGGCTCACAAACACTATTGGACATAAAAACCCCACTTTCCTGGCAACTGGCAAGTACCCCAATTGACTTTGGAGGTGAGCTTGAAAACAACAATCCAGCATACAACTACAATAGAGCAAAATTGGCATGGTATACTATTGACCCGGTATTTTACAGCTCACAACGTCCATCCGGAATTTCAAATGACGACTTGTCTTCCTATGCCACCCGAAGACTGTTTATCAATGAAATATTTCCTGACACTGATATTGTTCAGGGGCAAACCCAGGCAATATTCTCTTTAGATTTATCCTATTTCCCTGATGAAAGAGGTCCTTACAATTTCAATCCC
>NZ_JCBCCK010000093.1:0-8742 GCF_059864935.1 Planktosalinus sp. | reverse complement strand
TTTTGGTACAATGGAAAACAGGTGGACCCTTATGCCATAAAACTTCCAGCTGCCGAACCCATAAAAGAAGAACTCAAAGCATCTTATTTTGAATTTATCAAAAATTTAAAAGTTGAGATTGATGCCATTCCTGAAAAAACTATTTGATTGAACTTTACAGTCTAAAATAAACTTAGTTAATACCATTTCTTAAAAGTTGAGAAGTGGTTTTTCTTTAAATAAATCTTACTTTTGTTTTTCAACAATAAATAATCTTATGGCTTTTGATAGAATTTTAGACGTTATTCACGGGTACTGGGCATATTTGGTGCTACTCATATTGCTTTTAGCAAGTTTAAATGCGCTTGTAAAATATATGGCAAACCGGCCTTTTGGTGCAAAAGATTTCAGTATTTCCCTTTTTGGGTTGATTGTTACCCATATTCAAGTGTTGGTCGGATTAATTCTTTATTTTGCACATCCCACTTTGGGTTTTGCTTCAATTACAAGAGAAGACCTAACAATGGCCGATGTTATGAGCAATAGTGAAATGAGGTTGTTTGCTGTTGAGCATCCATTGATTATGATAATTGCCGTTATTTTAATTACCATTGGATATTCAAAACACAAAAAGCAATTAACTTCAAAAGGGAAGTTTAAAATGCTTGCCATTTTTTACACCTTAGGTTTAATTTTAATTTTATCCAGAATTCCTTGGGATCACTGGTTCTCTTCATAAAAAAAACTCCCAATCAGGGAGTTTTTTTGTACTTAATATTTTATACATCTAATTTGCTTCTTTGATTAACAACACATAAACAGGGAAGTGATCACTATATCCACCAGTGAAACCTCCGTCAGCAAATGCCCTATATGGATACCCTTTATAGCGCCCTCTGGGGTTGGCTAAATAAGGCGGGTTGTAAATTCCTGCCCTGTAGAATTGATAAGTTGAAAAATCACCTGATAAAAACCCGGCTGAAACCATCATTTGGTCAAATAAATTCCAGCCATCGCGCCAGGCCAATGTACCCAGACCTCTTTTATGCATATCTTCCATAGGGTTAAAAAGGTCTTTTATTTCAACATCCTCCCTTTTAGATTTTGTTCCCAACACATTCTTTATACTTTGGTTTGTCGGGTCATCGTTAAAGTCACCCATACTGATGATTTTTGCATAAGGATCAATACTGTGAAGCGAATCAATTATGCGTTTATTCAACTCTGCAGCTTTAATCCTATTGGGCCTACTTCTGGCTTCACCACCACTTCTGGAAGGCCAGTGATTAACTATAAAGTGAACCATTTCACCATCCAATAGTCCACTAACCACTAACTGATCACGGGTATAAACTCTTTGGTCAGGATTATTGTTATTGTAGATTACTAATTCAACACTTTCAGTGTTTGTAGGCACAAATACGTCTTTCTTGTAAATCAGGGCAACGTCTATTCCACGTCTGTCCGGGGAGTGGTAATGAATTATTCCATAATTACTGGACCGCAATGCATCCTGATTGATTAAATCCTGTATCACTTCTCTGTTTTCAACTTCACAAAGACCAACAAGTGCAGGTGTTGTTCCTGTAACATCGGCACCTATTTCTGAGATTACTTTGGCTAAGTTTTTAAGCTTGGCATTGTAGACATTTTTAGTGTAATAAGCATCAGCACGTGGTGTTCTGTCATGATAACGTGTGAACTCATCATCTTCAAGCGAAAATAAGTTTTCAACATTATAAAATGCTGCAGCATTAACCTTGTATGATTTTTTTTCCTGTCCGACAACGGCGAAACTAAGGATTAATAAAGCAATGGAAATGATAAACCTGATCTTGAGCATGATATTCATATATTAACTAATTGTAAATGATTGGGCAAAACCTGCGCCAAAGTTAAATAATTCATTTAAATAATGTAATTTTGTGGCTCATTTATAATGATTTCTTAATCCAATCAAATTCAATTTCGAATGAAAAAAAACATTTTGACTTTACTGTTTTGTATTTCGTTATTTGCTTTTTCGCAAGCACAAGATACAACAGTTAAGGGTAGAGTGATTGATACAAACTCTGGCGAACCCATTCCAAGTGCCCAGATAAGTATTCAGGAAAGCATCTTTACGACAACAACAGATGTCAACGGTAATTTTACAATCACTAATTCAAACCTTCCCCTTGGAGAACAAGTATTATTAGTTGAAAGAATTGGCTATAATACATTAAGGTTTCCAATCACTATTCAAAGTGGTGGAACCCTAAACCTCGATCCCGTATTGATGGAAGTAGATTTTGCTGCTGCACAAACTCAAATTGGGATTATCACGTTAGCGGATAATGAATTAGATGAAGATGAAGGTGGAGTAGACAATATTTCAGGTCTATTACAAGCCTCTAGGGATGTTTTCCTTAACGCTGCGGCGTTTGACTTCAGTGCTACTTTCTTCAGACCACGTGGATTGGATTCTGAATACGGAAAAGTGCTAATCAACGGCCTGGAAATGAACAAAATGTTTAATGGCCGCCCTCAGTGGTCAAATTGGGGAGGTCTAAATGACATTCAGAGAAATCAGGAGTTTTCAATGGGTCTATCTCCATCTGAATATACTTTTGGTGGTCTTGCCGGTAGTACTAACATTAATATGAGGGCTTCGCAGTACAGAAAAGGCGGTAGGGTTTCATATGCAATATCAAACCGGACATATACCGGAAGAGTTATGGGCTCCTACAGCTCTGGAATGACTACAAGTGGTTGGGCGTATACTGTATTGGTTTCACGTCGCTTTGGAAACGAAGGTTTTATTGACGGAACCCTTTATGATTCAAACTCTTTTGCAGCTTCAGTTGAAAAAAAGCTTTCAGACAATCACAGTTTAAACTTTACAGCTTTTTACACCCCAAACAGAAGAGGGAAATCTGCAGCAAACACACAGGAAGTCATTGACATTAAAGGAATCAAATATAATCCTTACTGGGGTGAACAAGACGGCGAAATCAGAAACTCGCGAATCAGGGAAATTGAAGAGCCGGTATTTATGTTGAACCACTTTTGGGATATTTCAGATAAAACCAGACTTAACACAAATGTAGGTTATCAGTTTGGAAAATTATCAAACAGCAGGCTTGGTTATGATAATACTTCAAACCCAGACCCAAGCTACTATCAATATTTACCAAGTTATGACTTGGCAAACCCTGCAGGGCCAAACTATGCGAGTGCTTACAGGAAACTGGTCGCTTTTCAAAATGACGGTCAAATTGACTGGCAAAACCTCTACAGACGAAATATTTCTTATGGCGGAACTTCCAGATACTATTTGTATGACGACAGAAATGACGACACTCAATTAATGGCAAACACGCTTTTAACGTCAGATATTAATCAAAACGTCACTATCAATGGAGGGATGAATTTTAAAAAACTTAGCTCTGAAAACTTTGCTTACATGTTAGATCTTTTGGGAGGAAATGGATATCTTGATGTCGATTCATTCAGTACCGGAGATGCAGCCCAAAACGATCTTTTGAACCCAAACCGTGTGATTGGAGAAGGAGATAAATTCAAATATAATTTTGAAATCGATGCTTTTAATTATGAAGGTTTTGCCCAGGCTCAGTTTAAATACAAAAAAGTAGATTTCTATATTGCTGCAAATGTGTCACAAACTTCATATCAAAGAACAGGTTTGTACCAAAACGGCAACTTCCCTGACAACTCCCTTGGAAAAAGTGAAAAAGCTGACTTCACAAACTATGGAGCAAAGGCAGGGCTAACTTACAAGCTTTCAGGGCGTCATTTATTTGACTTAAATACAGCTTATATAACAAAAGCACCGACCATAAGGAACAGCTTTTCAAACTCAAGACAAAACAACAATTTAGTTACCGGCCTTGAAAGCGAATCAATTCAAAACATTGACCTGAGTTACATTTACAGATCCCCAATTGTTAAAGCTAGATTAACCGGTT
Source organism: Planktosalinus sp. (assembly GCF_059864935.1). Taxonomy (NCBI): domain Bacteria; kingdom Pseudomonadati; phylum Bacteroidota; class Flavobacteriia; order Flavobacteriales; family Flavobacteriaceae; genus Planktosalinus; species Planktosalinus sp. The sequence continues at coordinate 4,795 of NZ_JCBCCK010000093.1, read as the reverse complement.
TTTACACACAAGTACAAGATGCTACTGAGATTAGTTTTTATTATGCTGATGGCATTTATGGTATTTCAAGGGATATTGACAATGCATTTGTTCAAGAAGTTCTTAGTGGTATAGATAAAAGCCATATGGGTATAGAATTTGGGATCGAAGCACAGGTCACTTCAACAATCAAATTAAAAGCCGCAGCTTCGGTTGGCGATTATATTTACAACAATAATCCAAATCTATATTTAACTTCTGATGATTTTACAGAAGCACTTAATTTTGGAGAATCATACCTAAAAAACTACCGTATTGCCGGTGGCCCCCAAAGAGCCTATCAAATAGGTTTTGAATACAGAGACCCGGATTTTTGGTGGATTGGTGCAACAACAAACTACTTCTCAAACGCTTATATTGATGTAAGTCCATTAACTAGAACCAGCAATTTCTATACAGATGTTGATGGTATTCCATTCAATGACTATGATGAAAATGTAGCTCGCGATCTTTTAAGACAAGAAAAATTTGATGATTATTTCTTGGTAAATGTTGTGGGTGGTAAATCTTGGAAAATCAACGACTATTATGTTGGTTTCTTTGCCGCAATCAATAATATATTTAATCAGGAATATAAAACCGGTGGTTATGAGCAGGCCAGAAACGCTAATTTTAGAACCCTGAGAGATGATCAGGCCAATACAACCCCTGTATTTGGATCTAAATATTGGTATGGGTACGGAGCCTCATACTACCTTAATGTATATATAAGATTTTAATAAAAAATAACAATCATGAAAACAATTAAAAATATCAAATTACTAAGTGCCTTGTTTTTTGCAGGCCTAGTTACTATATCGTGTGTTAAAGATGACGATTTTGACACTCCTGAAATCAATACTGAAGAGCCAAACGTAACAGTTAATACCAATATAGAAAATGTAAAAGGTTTTTATAACGGCTTTGAACCCGTATTAATAACAAACAGCGGTAACCCTTTGTATATGGAAGCATATGTTGTTTCAAGTGATGAAGCCGGCAATTTTTACAAAACGCTTGTAATTCAAGACAGTCCTGAGAATCCAAAACATGGGATTTCAATTTCAACAGAATCTACAAGCATGTATACCTTATTTGAACCCGGAAGAAAAATCTATGTGCGAGTTGACGGACTCTACTCAGGTGAATTTGCCGGGCTACCTACCCTAGGTGTCCTTAATGGAGAAGAAATAGGAAGGATGAGTATTATTGAATTTGAAGAGCGTGTATTACGTTCAAACAATGTAGAAGAACTTGTGCCTAACATCAGAACTTTAAACGGTGTTACTATCGCAGACTTGAACACACTAGTTGCATTTGAAAACGTTCAGGTTTCTGATAGCGATCTAGGTACACCATATGCTAATTTAAACAATACTTTTTCTGTTAACAGAACGATTACAAACTGTGACAGAACTGCTTCAATTATTATGAGAAACAGTGGCTTTGCTGATTTCAAAAATGAATTGATGCCAGAAGGTAATGGACAACTAACCGCTGTAATGAGTATTTTCAATAATGACTATCAAGTGTTTATCCGCAGTACTGCTGATGTAGACTTTGATCAGGAAAGATGTCCCATAGATGATGGGGGAATTATTGATGAAACACCTATAAACCTTCCTTTTTCAGAAAACTTTGAAAGCGTGCCGACCGGAGTGGGTGTGTTGATTGATATAGAGGGCTGGAGAAATGTTAATGTTACCGGTGGAGAAAGAAAATATGAAGGGAGATCATTTGGCGGAAACAAATATGCTCAAATAAGTGCTTTTCAATCAAATGAGGCAAATGTTGAAGCTTGGTTGGTTACTCCTTATTTGAACCTAAGCGGAACAACAAACCCCGCATTAAACTTTAAAACCAAAGATGGTTTTAACAATGGGCAAGCATTAAAAGTTTTTGTTTCCACAGACCTTGAAAACAGTACAATTAGCGAGGCAACTTGGACAGAATTGACTGATGTAACCATAGCTTCTGGCACAGTAAATGGTTATGCAGAAAACTTCACAGACTCCGGTAATGTTGATTTATCTGCATATATTGGTCAAAACATACACATTGGTTTTCAATATGTGGGAGGCTCAAACGGTACTACTACTACCATTCAAATTGATGATGTTAGTGTAACAGATTAAATCTTTTAAACTTCGATGTTTTGAAAAGTAAAGAGATTGCCTAAAAAGCAGTCTCTTTTTTTATTCCCTTATATAATTGTGTAGTTTTGCATTACTTATAAAATTATGATAGAAAAACTCGACATAGAATATGAAAAAGCAGTCCTTATTGGATTGGTTACACAGAATCAAAGCGAAGAAAAAGCCATAGAATACCTCGACGAACTCGAATTTCTTGCCTATACTGCCGGTGCTGAGGTGATTAAACGCTTTATGCAAAAAACCGACAAACCCAATCCCAAAACCTTTATTGGCACCGGGAAAATGGAAGAAGTCCGCCAATTTGTAGAGGAAAACGAGGTGGGCACTGCTATTTTTGACGATGAACTCTCACCGGCCCAACAAAAAAACATCGAGAAAATATTAAAATGCAAAATCATTGACCGCACCAACCTGATTTTGGACATTTTTGCGCAACGGGCACAAACAAGTTATGCACGCACACAGGTGGAATTGGCTCAATATGAATACTTATTGCCTAGGCTTGCCGGTATGTGGACTCACCTTGAGCGTCAGCGTGGAGGTATCGGTATGCGGGGCCCCGGTGAAACCGAGATTGAAACTGACCGCCGTATTGTGCGCGACCGAATTGCCCTGCTTAAAGACAAACTCAAAACTATCGATAAACAAATGGCCGTGCAAAGAGGTAATCGTGGGGCACTGGTGCGTGTCGCATTAGTTGGCTATACCAATGTTGGAAAGTCAACCTTAATGAATGCCATCAGTAAATCTGAAGTGTTTGCAGAAAACAAGCTCTTTGCCACATTAGATACGACGGTAAGAAAAGTGGTGATTGGCAACTTGCCTTTTCTGCTTACAGACACAGTAGGATTTATTAGAAAGCTCCCCACCCAACTGGTAGAGTCGTTTAAAAGCACCCTTGACGAAGTGCGTGAGGCCGATTTACTTTTACACGTAGTGGATATATCTCACCCACAGTTTGAAGACCACATCAATTCAGTACATCAAACTCTCGACGAAATTGAAGGCAGGGACAAACCTATGCTCATGGTATTTAACAAAATTGACGCTTACACGCCGGAACCTCTCGAAGAAGATGATTTGGTTACTGAAAAAACCAATGCCCATTTTACACTTGACGAACTCAAAAACACCTGGATGAATTCAGTGAATGGAGATGCGGTTTTTATTTCGGCAACACAAAAACTAAACCTTGAGGAGTTTCGAAGAAAAGTATATGATATGGTGCGTGAAATACACGTGCAGCGCTTCCCTTATAACAGCTTTCTCTATCCCGATTATGATGGCACAGAATAATTAAAAAAATCTTGTTAAAGCATTAAAAAATTAAGTTAAAAAACTGTTTTTCAGTCGATGTGGGTAGTTCTGTTGCCAATGTAGTTAAAGATTTGACTATTACAACCATTGAGGGAGCCGGAGATCTTGTCGTAAAAGGAATTCAAGTGCCGGCATCCATTGTCGCAGGAGCCATTAGCGGAGTTGCCAACGTTGGATCAACAGTCATTCGCTCCATAAAAGGAATTGTTGATGGCACCATTCAAGGTGCTAAGAAATCTGGAGTCTCACAAGAAGATGCAGTGAAGGGTTCTGTGCAACAAGCCATCCATTCCGCCAAAGAGTTAGGACAGGACACAGTTGGAGTCGCTGTAGAAGCTATCAAAGGCACCGTTAACGGTGTGAAGCAAGTGGGTGGAGCCATCTTTTCAGCAACGAAGCCACTCGATGGACATTAGGCAATATTTCCCCGTCTTCTTCATTTACTGTTGGCTTGGCTTTTGTATTTTATGCGAATAACCCAGTTCTTCTAATTCTGAATAACTAGGCCATCCATCAGTAATAATGGTTGACGATAGTTCAACATTTCTTTCAATAAAGGCTTTCAGGCTATTGGCTGATGCATCAGGAATTTTTTCCAATCTAACCCTGCCTGTTTTTCGCCCTTTGACTTCAATAGCTACAGCAACAATACTTTTTCCTTCTGCCCCTCGGCCACGTTTCCCTGGAGTTTTGCCACCAACAAAGACTTCATCTATTTCAACAACGCCCTCTAGCTTGCTTCTGCCGCTTAACACCATTAATCGTCTGAACTTATGCAACCAAGTCCATGCAGTCTGATAGCTTCCTAATCCAAGTACTTTTTGCAATCCCTTTGCACTGACTCCATTCTTTTGTGCAACCATCCACCAAATGGCATGAAACCAAACCAGCAAGGGCTTAGTGCTCTTATGAAACATTGTATTATTTGTCACTGTAGTTTCTTTATGGCAATCAGAACATTCAAACCGTCCTTTGTTCTTTTTCCAGAATCGAAGTGAGCCACATTGGGGGCATTCAAATCCATTTGGCCATCTCAATGATATCAAGTAATCAATGCAGGCTTGCTCCGATTTAAACATTTCTTCAAATTCCATTTGGTCTGCCGGATATTTCATCCCATAAAGATAAAACTTTACGGGAGATGATTAGATACCCCATTTAAATTTTATTCTATAATGTTTAAAATCAGACGATTCGAAGAAGAGGGTGTTAAATTATACAGACAGGGCCATCTGAGGGGATATTTTCATCCTTACTGGGGACAGGAAGCAATTGCCGTGGGAGCGTGTTCGGCCCTTACGAAA
>NZ_JCBCCK010000365.1:0-2597 GCF_059864935.1 Planktosalinus sp. | reverse complement strand
ATGCCTGCATCCCGGAAAATTTCTGATGCGTGATTTGATTGTTTCAAAATGTTCAAGAAAAGCATTGACTTTTTCAGCTTGGAATTCCATTTTTACGATTCTGATAAACATAAGGTTTACGATTCAAAATTAACGGTTACGGTGTCCCTGAAATAAAGGCCAAAGAGGGTAGAGGCACTGCCCACAGTTTGTGGGTTACTTTTGTAAATAGCCAGTTCAAGATAACCTGAGGCGTTCCAGATAGCTAGTTTTTTTCCGTCTTCTTCACGTTTGTCGGGAGGTAAATTGAAGTTGATGGCTTCACTGTATATTGAATGCACTTCCCTGAATTTTACGGTTCGGGCAGTAATGACAAAGGGTTTTCCTTTACCAATGCTTTCAAAAAGTTTTTTGGTGATGTTGGTGACCACATTACCATAATTGTCAATATAAATCACATTGCCAACAATCTGATTCTGCTTTTCCTGAATAATTGGAGCGAGGCCTTTGAGTTCTTTGACCTCTGTGATTTCTTTTCCTATCACTTCCAAAGTTCCGCCACGGGCGATATGACAAGCCACTTTCACAAAAACATCCAGCACCGGAAAGTCTGAAATCACCCTGTCGTGGATGTTAATTTCCACAATTTTCTTTGGTCTCAACTCTTGAGTGATAAGGGAAATGATTCCATTGTCGGCGCAAATAAAGTAGTGGTCGTCCAGCAAAACAGCTATGTGTTTGTTTTCGGGTGTGAGTTCAGAATCAATTCCAATGATGTGAATACTTCCCTTCGGAAAACTTTTATATGCGTTTTGGATAATATATGCAGCCTCAGAAATATGAAATGGTGTGATTGAATGTGAGATATCAACAATTTTTGCGTCTTCCATTTCACTGTAAATCGCCCCTTTAACCGCCCCCGCAAAATGATCTTTTTCCCCAAAATCGGTTGTAAGTGTAATGATTGGCATAGGTAGAATTGTTGATATTTTTTTAACCCCAAAAGCTTGAGGCAAACATATTTTTATGTTAGATTTGTATATGCAAACTTAATCAATATTAAAGACAATTCTTAGGATTGGTTATGAAATAATATGTACAGAATTGACACAGTTATTTTATTCTTAATCAAGGCAAAATTTTCAAGCATAGCCAAAGCTATGGTTTAAAATTTTAACGCAGGGAAAGGAGAAAAGAACAAGTCAAAATGTATAGGTTATTTGGCAACAAATCCTTAATATAAATTCCCGCTTTTGAACGAACTTATTCTAGAGATTACAGAGATTAGCCCAAGCGAATTATTCGGGCTTCAGAATTCAAACATCAACCTGCTTAAAAAATACTATCCCAAGCTAAAAATCGTGGCACGCGGCAACAGGCTCACCGTTTTTGGTGACGAAGAAATGCTGGAAGAATTTGATAAAAAATTTTCAGAGTTAATGAAACATTTTATCAAATACAACAAACTGGATGAAAACGCCATAGAACGCATACTCACCAGCGAAAAAAAGGAAGATTATGAAACCCCTGATGCAAGTGGTGAAATTCTCGTTCACGGAGTGGGCGGAAAGCAAGTCAAAGCCATTACTGTCAACCAACGGAAACTGGTTGATTTAATGAAAAAGAATGATATGGTTTTTGCTGTTGGACCTGCCGGAACCGGAAAAACCTATACCGGCGTCGCACTGGCCGTAAAAGCACTCAAGGAAAAGCAGGTAAAGCGCATTATTCTTACCCGTCCGGCTGTTGAAGCTGGTGAAAACCTGGGTTTCCTTCCCGGTGACCTTAAGGAAAAGCTGGACCCTTATATGCAGCCTTTATATGATGCCTTAAGGGACATGATACCACATGAAACCCTGACAGCTTATATCGAAAAAGGCGTAGTGCAAATTGCTCCTTTAGCTTTTATGCGCGGAAGAACGCTCGACAATGCCTTTGTGATTCTCGACGAAGCCCAGAATACCACTCACGCACAAATGAAAATGTTTTTAACCCGTATGGGAAAAAACGCCAAGTTTATGATTACCGGCGACCCCGGCCAAATTGATTTGCCTCGCAGGGTCATTTCTGGACTGAAAGAAGCTCTATTGGTTTTGAAAGACGTCAAAGGCGTGGGAGTGATTTACCTAGATGATAAAGATGTGATTCGCCACCGATTGGTCAAAGAAGTGATTGCGGCCTATAAGTCGATTGAAAACATAGAATAAAATGAACAATACCCTTACACAGACCAACTTCAACTTTCCCGGACAAAAAAAAGTATATCACGGCAAAGTGCGTGATGTCTATACCCTTGAAAACGATATTTTATTGATGGTGGCATCAGACCGTATCAGTGCTTTTGATGTGGTAATGCCCAAAGGCATCCCTTATAAAGGACAAATTCTCAATCAGATTGCCACCAAAATGATGAGTGCCACAGAAGACCTGGTGCCCAACTGGCTCATCGCCACACCTGACCCTAATGTAGCCATAGGTCAAGTCTGTGAGCCTTTTATGGTGGAAATGGTCATCAGGGGATATTTGAGCGGCCACGCCGCCCGGGAATACAAAGCAGGGAAAAGAATGTTATGCGGAGTGCCCATGCCGGAAGGCATGAAAGAAAATGACAAATTTCA
>NZ_JCBCCK010000086.1:0-3584 GCF_059864935.1 Planktosalinus sp. | reverse complement strand
GCAACTCCGTTACCCATTGCCCTTGATGAGGAACTTATTGGTGTATTTGAATTACAACATAAAAAAAAGCTGCTACAAACCATAAAACCACAGTACATAATTTTAAAACCAAGCCTGATTGGCGGTTTTCGCGGAAGCGATACCTGGATAGAATTGGCTGAAAATCAAAATTGTGGCTGGTGGGTGACCTCGGCACTTGAAAGTAATGTAGGTTTAAATGCTATTGCTCAATATACTTTCACAAAAAACAGTAAATTGCCACAAGGTTTGGGTACCGGAAGTTTGTTTACAAACAACATCGATTCCCCGCTTGAAGTTCGTGATGGTTTTTTAAGATATAACTCAAGATTAACCTGGCAAACAGAACTTTTAAACCATTAACAATTAACCAAAAACTTACTTCAATGTTTATTGCACAAGCATTTAAATCCTCTCACGACTGGTGGCGTTATCTAGTAGGAATTGTTGTTGTATTTGTAGCAGCACAAATTGGATCAATTCCTTTTATCCTGGCTGTTGGCTATAAATCCATGCGAGATGGTGGTGGATTTAACGATATGGCAGATATGTCAAAATTAATGACGATTTTGGATTCAAACTTAACTTTGTTTCTGATATTGTTATCATTTGTAGTCGGTTTTGCAGCACTTCTGTTCATAATCAGATACCTTCACAATCAACCGTTGATTGAAGCCACAACAACCCGACCTAAAATGGATTGGAAACGATTTTTCGTAGGCTTTGGGCTTGTTGCTGTAACAACGATAATATTTACTATTATCGATTATAATCTTAATCCCGATGATTATGTGCTGCAGTTTCAATTGGTGCCTTTTTTAATTCTCGCACTCATTGTAATCCTGCTGATGCCCTTGCAAACCAGTATGGAAGAATATATGTTTAGAGGTTATTTGATGCAGGGTATTGGGGTTTTAGCCAAAAACCGCTGGCTACCGTTGATTTTAACTTCATTAGTATTTGGTTTGCTCCACATGTCAAATCCTGAAGTTGGCAAACTGGGTAATGTCATTATGGTGTACTATATCGGCACCGGCTTACTTTTAGGCATTATGACATTGATGGATGAAGGCCTTGAGCTCGCCTTAGGCTTCCACGCCGGAAACAATATAGTTGCTGCGCTACTTGTGACTGCTGACTGGACGGTGTTTCAAACCAATTCCATTTTAAAAGATGTTTCAGAACCCTCAGCAGGATTGGACATTATTGTGCCGGTTTTGATACTTTATCCCATTTACCTCATTATTTTAGCTAAAATATACAAATGGTCCAACTGGAAAGATAAGCTTTTCGGAAGAGTTGAAAAACCAATTGTTATAGAAGAGGAGACTCATATTAATCAAATTGAAAAAATGCTTTAAAATGGAAGAACCCTGGTTGCATATCCATCCCGAATTTAAATTGAACGGAAAAAACTACACACTTGCAAAATTGATCAACGTGGCCGAAGCGATGCAGTTTGAAGGCGATGAAGAAGACAAAATTCTGGCTGATTTTTTATTGAACTGGTTGTATCCAAAAGACACGCTTCTGGCCCATACATCAGGTTCTACGGGCAGCCCCAAAACCATTACGCTCGATAAAATGAAAATGATAGCCAGTGCCAAGGCCACCGGAACCCATTTTGATTTGAATGCAGGAACAACGGCTTTGCATTGCCTTTCGGCCAATTATATTGCCGGAAAGATGATGATGGTTAGGGCACTGTATCTGGGCTGGCATATTGATGTTGTGATTCCCAATAAATTTCCTTTGGCACAAACCAATAAAAGTTATGACTTTGCCGCGATGGTTCCTATGCAAGTGCAAAATTCGCTGAAGGATTTGCACCGTGTTAGAAAACTGATTGTTGGTGGAGCTGCTGTTTCACCGGTGCTTCAGGAAAAATTACAGGAATTGCCCACAGAGGTGTTTGCTACCTATGCCCTTACCGAAACCATCACTCACGTGGCCATTAAAAAACTCAATCACAGAACTGAACAGGAACTTACAGATGATGCCTATGAGGCACTGCCGAATGTTCATTTTACAACTGATAACCGTGATTGTTTAATCATTGATGCTCCTGAAATTTCTAAAGAAAAAGTGCTTACCAACGATGTGGTAAAACTGCATTCTTCTACCAAATTCAGTTGGTTGGGCAGGGCCGATTTTGTGATCAACAGCGGCGGTCATAAAGTACATCCCGAACAGGTGGAACAAGTGCTTGCGCTTGTTATTGATGCACCCTTTTTTGTAACTTCTGTCCCCGATGAAGCACTGGGTGAAAAAGTAATTTTAATTGTTGAAGGCAAAGAAGAAGCTTTCCCCGAAATCGATTATGTGGGGCTACACCCCTATGAAACTCCAAAAACAGTTTATTTTGTTGATTCTATGGAATATACCACTACCGGAAAGATACAGCGTGAATTGACCAAAGAAAAAGTTCTGGCTTAAACAAAAATCCCTTCACAAAGGATTTCCATTTCCTTTAAAATTCGTTTTTGACGATTTTCAGAAATTCCGAGATGGTCGAGAAAAAACTTGTCGTGAATCAAATGTTTGCACAGCACCACATCGCGACTCAATAAAAATTGTTTTTCCCGGGCACTCAAAAGCGTTGATACGGTTATGGGATACAGTCCGGTATGGTCAATACGGTCCTTTAAGCTGTCTCCTTTTGGTGAATTCCAACTGAGCAGGTTCAGTCCTGAACATTTTGCGTAAGCTTCAGCATCTTCTGTAAAGACAGTATTGGTAACTACCCAACCTTCATCAAAGGTAAATGAGGAATGCAGGTTTTTAATGTCCCTAAAGCGGGAATCAATATACAAAGGCACTTTCACATCCGATTTTTTTCCTTCAGTCCCGTGGAATTTACATTCCATTAAAATGGTTTTTCCATTTTTTGAAGCCACAATATCCACCTCATGACTGACGCATTTTCCCAACAGTATGCTTCCAACTTCTACCTCATACCCTGAATTTTTTAAAATAGCAGCAATAAACTTCTCAAAGGGAAACCCCGACGGTCCCAGCTCGTAAATGGCATTTTTTAATTTATAGCGAGAGGCCTGATAGGAGTTTTTCTTTTTCAATAACTGAAAAGCACGGTTGTAAATTTCTTTAGTGGAAATGCCTTCATACAATTCGGTTTCAAGCAGGTTAACTATCTCATCTATGGTTTTGGGGTCTGCACCGGCCCGGCGAAGTGATTCCCTCACTTTTGTTGATGAAAACTCGGCATAATCGCCTGATTTTTTCAGGACAAACACATTTTTATTTTTTTTTATTTTAGACATAAATGAATGGTAGAAGGAGTGTTAACTGGCTTCCGTGCGGTGTAATACCAATACTGGAATTTTGGCATAGTTGCCTAAATTTTTATACAGGGGTTTAAAAAACAGTTTTTGAATAAAGGTGTATTTTTTGTTGACAAATGAAATCATATCGCTATTTCTACTTTCACTGAAGCAATAAATCCCTACAGGAACAGAAACGTGCTCCAACATATGAAAAGAATGTTCTGTTTCGTTGAGTAATTTTTTCACAATAGATTGATTTTCTTCCTGAAATGGGCTTAATCC
>NZ_JCBCCK010000349.1:0-3975 GCF_059864935.1 Planktosalinus sp. | reverse complement strand
GGAGTGTGATTTGGTGTGGAGCCTTGAGCTTGCTATCCATCCATTGGCGAACAATAATAGACTGATAAGCACCAGTGCATTGATTTTAAAATGAATGCTCAACGCAATCAAAAACATAGTTACCCCGGAAATGCCTATCATGTGCAGGCTCACTTTAAATTTTGAAGTCACTAAAACAAACGCTGTGATCAATGAAAAGAGTATGCCCACAAAAAAGGAATACAACTCAGGGTACATATTGGGTTGAAATACCATTTTAAGGACGAGAATTACCAAAAAGCATTGCAGAATTATCGGAATTTTCCTTTCCTTCACGGTTTTCAGGTGAATGGTCTGTATAACGCCTAATGTTTTCAATAGAAAAAAAAGTAAAAAGGGAATCAAAACCGTGAGAATAAAAATCACGATTAATTTTGAATACATCAATTCCGGTAGCACAAAACGGGGGGTAATCCTAAAATAAAGCGCGACGCCCAGTAAAGGCATTAAAAGTGGATGAAAAATCCAGGCGGCTATTTTCAGGAAGTAGTTCATTAAATTTCCTTTCGCATTCGAGCCACAGGAATATCAAGTTGCTCACGGTACTTGGCAACTGTGCGCCGGGCAATGGGATAGCCTTTTTCTTTGAGAATCTTTGCTAGTTTATCATCGGTCATAGGCTTTTTCTTGTTTTCTTCAGCAATGGTGATTTCAAGGATTTTTTTGATTTCCCGGGTGGAAACGTCTTCGCCCTGATCGTTTTTCATTGATTCAGAGAAAAATTCCTTGATTAATTTAGTGCCATATGGTGTATCCACATATTTGCTGTTGGCCACTCTTGAAACCGTAGAAACATCCATCCCGATTTCATCAGCGATGTCTTTTAAAATCATGGGCCTGAGTTTGCGCTCATCACCGGTAAGGAAATACTCTTCCTGATAATGCATAATGGAGTTCATGGTGACATACAGCGTTTGTTGTCGCTGGCGAATGGCATCAATAAACCATTTTGCCCCATCAAGCTTTTGCTTGATAAACTGAACGGCTTCTTTCTGCGATTTTGATTTTTCGTTGGCTTCCTTATAACCCTGAAGCATATTGGTGTATTCTCTGGAAACATGTAGTTCGGGGGCATTTCTTCCGTTTAAGGTCAGGTCAAGCGCACCGTCCACTATACGGATGGTAAAATCAGGAACGATGTGTTCAATCATTCGGGTGTTTCCGGAATAGGCACCCCCTGGTTTTGGGTTGAGGTGTTCAATTTCATTGATGGCAGCCCTTAACTCATCAGGAGAGACTTCAAACTTCAGCATCAACTTGTCATAATGTTTTTTGGAAAAAGCATCAAAGCCATCTTCCAATATACGAAGTGCGAGTTCAACAGAAGCTGTTGGGGTTTTTCGCTCCATTTGAAGGATCAGGCATTCCTGTAAATTTCGGGCACCAACTCCTGCCGGATCCAGTTCCTGAACCTCGAGAAGCACTTTTTCAATGGCTTCTTCGGTGGTGTAAATGTTTTGTGTAAATGCCAGATCGTCAAGAATATCTTTCACCGGTCTTCTTAAATAACCACTTTCATCGAGGCTTCCCACTAGAAAAGCTGCAATTTCTTGTTCCTCCTCAGTGAGTTGAACCGTATTTAGTTGTGATTGTAAATATTCTGAAAATGAAATTCCCGAAGCGAACGGCACATGCTTATCTTCATCATCGGCACTGTAATTATTGGCCTGAAGTTTATAATCGGGGACGTCGTCGTCGCTTAAGTATTCATCAATGTTGATATCCTCGGCATCGATGTGCTCGTTGTCGTCGTCATACTCTTCATTGTTAAAGTCGTCATCAATGTCTTCGATTTCATCTTTGCCACCTTCCAATGCAGGATTTTCCTCCATTTCCTGAGCCACGCGTTGCTCAAACTGCTGTGTGGGCAATTGAATGAGCTTCATCAACTGGATTTGTTGTGGAGAAAGCTTTTGCGAAAGTTTAAACTGTAAAAATTGTTTCAGCATAATGATACCTTAATAGCAATTCTTAAATTACAAGGGTTTGTGATAAAAAGCAAGTATTTTATTCTGATGTTTTAACCCATCTTTTTTGTATCAAATAAAACGCAATTGCACCGATAATATACAAAACGGCGTCTATGGGGTCTGCCGTATATCGGGTATTTATTTTAGGTAAAAACCACTCAAAATAGACTATGTAATACAGTGTAATACTTGCTATAACAAATATAGGGATTGTTAGGCTATAGTTTTTCTTAATTAATTGTAAAACTACAAGGCAAAGCGTCAAAACAACTGGCATACATAATAAATTGTTTAGGTAGTTATTGATTATGGAAGGTAAGGCAACATGCAGTTGTTGCAGGATATAAACTGCAGTTGCAGTGGCAAAAATCAGCCAGGCTAAAGGTTTTCTTAGAAAAATCATGCGGCTACAGCGGCAAACAACCAAGCGATAAAAGCACCAACGGCCATAACAATAAACCAGATGCCATAAAGGAGTTGAAAAAACAGCCTTATTAAAATATTTTTGTGATTGCGGTTATGCTCGATAAAAAGCTCAAATTTGCCCTTTACACGGTTGCGTTCCTTTTCTTCCCGTTCATCAAGCCTTTTTTGGTCACTCTTTTCCCGTTTAAGCTTTGGATTTATTAATGCTCCGCAATTTTCACAGTAATCCTTGTTGGTATTGAAAGTACCACAATTGCTGCATTTTATTTTGCTTTTAAAGGCCAAATAGTTTTAATTGATTTAACAAGTTATAAGTAAACGACAAAAATAAGAACTGTTTTTAGCGTTCCTTTCATTACTAAGTAAAAAAGCATAACCATTAAGAAAGTTAAGTAATTAAGAGGCATTAAGGTAAAACTTAATGTTCCTTGATACCTTAATGGTAAAAAAGTACTGCTTCAACAACTATATTTAAAACAGAATCTATTGAGGTTTATATGGATTCACTTTTATTTTCCCGCTAAGGCGCAGACCTGCCTGCCGGCAAAGGCAAGGTCACAAAGTTAGGCCTCTTTTTGAAATTTAAAACTCAGCATTGAGTGGTGTTCTTGGGTAAGGAATCACGTCTCTAACATTGGTCATACCTGTTACAAAAAGCACCAGTCGCTCAAACCCCAAACCAAAACCACTGTGAATACAAGTTCCAAATTTTCTGGTTTCCAGGTACCACCACAGCTCTTCCTCGTCTATGCCCATATCGGCAATTTTTTGTTTCAGGACATCATAACGCTCTTCACGTTGCGAACCACCAACAATTTCTCCAATTCCCGGGAAAAGGATGTCCATGGCCCTTACGGTTTTCTTGTCTTCGTTTAAGCGCATATAAAACGCCTTGATTTTTGCCGGATAATCAAATAGAATCACCGGGCATTTAAAGTGTTTTTCAACCAGAAAACGCTCGTGCTCGCTTTGCAGGTCGGCACCCCATTCTTCAATAAGGTATTTAAATTGTTTTTTCTTATTGGGTTTTGAAGCTTTTAAAATATCAATGGCTTCGGTATAGCTCACACGCTTGAAGTTGTTCTCCAAAATGAACTGCAATTTTTCTAAAAGCGGCATTGGGCTGCGTTCGGCTTCGGGTTTGGTTTTGTCTTCTTCAATCTGACGATTTTGAAGAAAAGCCATATCGTCTTTGCAATGATTCATTACATACTTGATGATATATTTGATGAAATCTTCAGCTAAGTCCATATTGGCTGCCAAATCGTTGAATGCTACCTCTGGTTCAATCATCCAGAATTCTGCCAAGTGTCTTGATGTGTTTGAATTTTCAGCCCTAAATGTAGGTCCAAAGGTATATACTTGTCCCAGACCCATTGCATAAGTTTCGGCCTCAAGCTGACCGCTAACGGTCAAATTGGTTTCTTTGCCGAAAAAGTCCTCTTTAAAATTGATGCTTCCGTCTTCGTTTTTTGGAGGGTTGTGCAAATCAAGTGTGCTTACGCGAAACATTTCACCGGCTCCTTCAGCATCACTTCCT
>NZ_JCBCCK010000048.1:0-7715 GCF_059864935.1 Planktosalinus sp. | reverse complement strand
AGGCACTAAATGATAAAATAATGAGGGTAAACCCTATAAAAGTGAGAAATGCTTTATTTAAATTCATTTTTAATTCAGAGATAAAATAATTGTAGATATTAAACTAAAACTTTTTGGGTGTAAAAATCGATATATGCTTCCTGAAACTCTTCCATATTATGAAACTTTAACACCGGCTTGTCTAAATTTTTAATATAAGACTTAAGTTCATCCGGTATAGTTTCAGACCCTTCAATGATAGCATCTGAATAGTTGATAGCTACTTTCATCAAATTGGCATATGTTGGATTTTCTAGCTCAGTGATGTCACTTTCCTCAATTCCGTCAAAGGCAATTTTGCTTATGACTTCCTTATCTAACGTTCCATCAAAGCCTTGATTGTACACAGAAGTAACTATTTTACTGTTTTCAAAAAGCGGCTCTGAGCCGTAGTATTTTTTTAAGTATAATGGCAGAAAAGAAGCCAGCCAGCCATGAACGTGGATGATATCCGGCGACCAGTTAAGTTTTTTTACAGTTTCAATCACCCCTTTTGCAAAAAATATGGCCCTTTCATCATTGTCTTCATAGAAGTTGCCGTCTTCATCGGTGTAAGTGGCTTTTCTTTTAAAATAGTCATCATTTTCAATAAAATACACCTGCATCCGCTCTTTGGGTATTGAGGCCACTTTGATAATCAATGGCATGTCCAGGTCATTAATAACCAGATTCATTCCTGAAAGCCTGATTACTTCGTGCAACTGGTGCCTTCTTTCATTGATGTTGCCATAACGGGGCATGAAAATTCTAATCTGTCCTTCTTTATTATTTACTGCTCTGGGCGCCTCAAACGACATCGAAGAAATCTCGGTCTCCGGAAGATAGGGAATCACTTCCGAAGACACATACAAGACTCTTTTATCTTTCATATGGAATTGTTTATTCAAGTTAGGATTTAAAAAACACGCAAAATTACGAAAATTTATGCAGATTGGCAGGATTATCTTAAGTTTGCACCCCATTTTAAATGTCAGGTATGCAGGTATTTTACAGTTTTGAAGCTTTGAATAAAGCCATAGTGCCCAAAAAAGCCCAAAATGCAACCATAGGATTTGTGCCCACTATGGGTGCTCTACATCGTGGACACCTGTCTTTAATTGATTTTGCTTTACGCGAAAATGAACTGGTTGTAATCAGTATTTTTGTGAATCCTACGCAGTTTAATAACAATTCAGATTTTGACACCTACCCTCGTACTGTTGAAAGTGATTTACACATTCTAAAGCCCTATCCTGAAAATGTTTTGATTTTTGTTCCTGAAACCAAGGACATCTACCCAAACGGGCTGATTTCGCAACATTTTGATTTTGGAGGAATAGAAAATGAAATGGAAGGCAAATTCCGTCCCGGTCATTTTGACGGAGTGGGAACCGTACTTAAATCGTTTTTCAGCCTGATTCAGCCCACACATGCTTATTTTGGCGAAAAAGACTTTCAGCAATTGCAGATTGTAAAAAAACTGGCAGAAATTGAAAAGTTACCTGTTAAAATTGTGGGTTGTCCCATTTTGAGAGAACCCAACGGGCTGGCTATGAGTTCACGAAACAAAAGACTGACTAAAAGTCAATTTGAAGAAGCATCAGTCATCTATAAAACGCTACAAACTGTTAAAAAAGAATTTGGCACAAAAAATGCCCAAGAAATTGCTCAATGGGTAGAAAATGAATTTAAAAAAAATAAGTGTTTAGTGTTGGAATACTTTGAAATTTCTGAAGAAGAAACCCTAAAACCTATTGACAGAAAAGAGAATCATAAAAAATACCGTGCGTTTATAGCCGTGTTTGTTGATGAAGTGAGGCTAATCGATAATATCGCACTAAATTAATTACCTTTGCAAAATGTTTGTACACGTTGTAAAATCCAAAATTCACAGAGTTAAAGTAACAGGGGCAGACCTGAACTATATTGGCAGTATTACCATCGACGAAGACCTCATGGATGCCGCAAATATCGTTCAAGGCGAAAAAATCCAAATTGTAAATAACAATAATGGCGAACGCATTGAAACTTATGCTATTCCAGGCCCGAGAAATAGCGGCGAACTTACCCTAAACGGTGCTGCAGCAAGAAAAGTGGCTGTGGGGGATGTGCTTATTCTCATAACTTATGCGATGATGGATATAGAAAAAGCCAGAACATTTAAACCGGCACTCATTTTTCCTGATGAAGAAACCAATCTTCTCAAATAAAAGGTGAAAAAAAAGATACTAAACTTCCTGAAAATTGCCCTGCCGCTTTTGTTGGGTGTTTTCCTGATTTGGTATTCTTATAGCAACTTCTCTCCTGAAGAAATTGAAAAAGTAAAAGAGCATATCAAAGGTGCTAAATATGAGTATGTAGCCCTTTCTGTTTTTTTGGGCATTCTTAGCAACATTTCAAGAACCATAAGGTGGGGCTATATGTTTGAGCCTATTGGTTACAGGCCCTCTTTCATAAATAAACTATTGGCAGTATATATCACTTATTTGATGAACCTTTTTATCCCCAGAAGTGGAGAACTCTCACGGGCATTGGTAATCAACAAATATGAAAACGTGCCTTTTGATAAAACTTTTGGAACCATTATTTCTGAAAGGGCTTTTGATTTTTTAATATTATTGATGTTTATCGCTGTGGCTTTAATTCTTCAATTTCCACTCATTTCAGGTTTTATACAGAATGAAAAAATTGATTTATTTAGAGTGTATATTTTAATAGGGATTGCAGTTCCTTTGGGGTTTTTATTTTTTTATTTTTTAAAAAAATCAAACTCGACATTGAGTGAAAAAATCAAGTCTTTTTTAAAAGGTTTAAAAGAGGGGATTTTAAGCATCTTTAAAATAAAACGAAAATGGGCATTTATAGGCCATACACTTTTCATTTGGTTGATGTATGTCAGCATGTTTTATGTAATGATATTTGCGCTTCCTGAAACCTCTGACATATCAATTGCCGCTATTTTAACTGCGTTTGTTGTCGGAAGCCTGACCATTGCTTTTACAAATGGCGGTTTTGGCTCATATCCGCTTTTTATTGCCGGAATCCTCTTGCTTTTTGGTGTTCCCGAAACTGCGGGCACTGCGTTTGGATGGCTGGTGTGGACTTCACAGACAGTAATGGTAATCATTCTTGGAGGGATGTCATTTCTCTTGCTTCCGGTTTTAAACAAAGCAAAATAATTTATACCTTTCCATACTTAATTTTAAACCGTTTCACTCATGACTAAAAACTTGCTTTTTGTAATGTGTTTGCTGATGATTTCAAATCTTTCCTCCCAGGTAATTTATGAAGAGTTTAAATCATCAAAATTGGGGGAAACCAGAAAACTCAAAATTCAGCTTCCGCGAAATTATGATACCAACACCCAAAAAGTGTACCCTATAGTCTTGGTATTTGACGGAGATTACCTTTTTGAACCCGTGGCCGGAAATGTAGATTATTATTCCTACTGGGAAGAAATGCCCGAAGCCATTGTAGTGGGAATAATGCAAGACAGATCCAGAGATTATGATGGCTATTATGGAGACAGTTATTTTCCCGAAGAATCCGGCGCCAAGTTTTTTGAATTTGTAGGCCTTGAATTGATGCCTTATATCGACAGAAAATACAGAACTGCAAAATTTATTCTTGCAGTGGGGCACGAATTTACTGCAAACTTCATCAATTACTACCTTTTTAAAGACCCGCCCTTATTTAATGGATACCTATCGTTAAGTCCTGATTTAGCGCCACTTATGGAAACCAGAATTCCTGAAAGAATCTCCGCCATGCACCATAAAATATTTTATTACTTAGCAACAGGAACCAACGATTTAAAGCCTATAAGAGATGTTACACTTCAGTTGAATCAAGGGATGAGTGCAATCAATAAAGAAAACATCCATTATTATTATGACGATTTTGAGGGAGCTTCTCATTATTCCCTTGTAGGGAAAGCTATCCCGACAGCACTTGAAGATATTTTTTCAATTTACAGGCCCATTAGTAAAAAAGACTATGACGAAATAATTTTAAAACTTGAAACTCCTGTTTTTGATTACTTAGAGAATAAATACAAGACCATTGAAGACCTTTTTGGATTTAAAACAACAGTTAGGGAAAATGACATCCTTGCCATTGCCTCTGCCGCTGAACGTAAAAAAGAATGGCCATCGCTTGAAAAAGTAGCACAACTGGCTATAAAAGAACATCCCAATACCGTTTTAGGCCATTATTATCTGGGGCGTTTTTATGAAGAAACCGGTGAGCCCCGAAGAGCAATGCGCGCTTATCAAGTAGCCTTTGAGCTTGAAGAAGTGGGATTCATTACCTTTGATTTGCTCAAGGAAAAGGTAGATAGTATTAAATTTGATTTTGGTTATTGATGGCTAAAGTAAAAACAGCATTTTTTTGTCAAAACTGTGGCGCTCAGTTTGCCAAATGGCAAGGTCAATGTACCTCTTGTAAAGAATGGAATACCATAACAGAAGAAATCATTGAAAAACCCGAAAAAGTCAGTTGGAAATCTTCTGAAAACCCAAAATCAAAAGCGTCAAAGCCACTTAAAATCAATGAAATTGACACCTCTGTAGAGCAACGGTTGGACACAAAAAACACAGAACTTAACCGTGTTCTCGGTGGCGGCATAGTTCCCGGTTCTTTAATTTTACTGGGGGGTGAACCCGGAATC
This sequence comes from Planktosalinus sp., assembly GCF_059864935.1. Classification (NCBI taxonomy): domain Bacteria; kingdom Pseudomonadati; phylum Bacteroidota; class Flavobacteriia; order Flavobacteriales; family Flavobacteriaceae; genus Planktosalinus; species Planktosalinus sp. Next base: position 3,028 of record NZ_JCBCCK010000048.1, on the reverse strand, counting down.
GGGAAGTCAACTCTTTTGCTTCAAATCGCTTTACAAATGCCCTATAAGCTGTTGTATGTTTCCGGTGAAGAAAGCCAGAAGCAAATTAAAATGAGAGCAGAACGCATACACTCCACAACAGGCAATTGCTACATACTCACCGAAACCAAAACCCAAAACATCTTTCGGCAGATAGAAGAACTGCAACCTGAAATTGTGGTTATCGACTCCATTCAAACCCTGCACAGCGACTATATTGAAAGCAGTGCAGGAAGCATTTCACAAATCAAAGAGTGTACTGCAGAGCTTATCAAATTTGCTAAAGAAACCGCTACACCTGTCCTACTTATAGGGCACATTACCAAAGATGGAAATATCGCAGGGCCAAAAATCCTCGAGCATATGGTAGATACCGTGCTTCAGTTTGAAGGTGACAGAAACCACGTGTACCGAATTTTACGAGCCAACAAAAACCGTTTCGGTTCAACTCATGAAATCGGGATTTATGAAATGCGTTCCGAAGGTTTACGCGAGGTAACCAACCCCAGTGAAGTGCTGATTTCGAAAAACGATGAAGAACTAAGCGGCACAGCCATTGCGGCTACAGTTGAAGGTATCAGGCCCCTGCTTATTGAGATTCAGGCACTGGTGAGCACAGCTGTTTACGGAACACCACAACGCACCACCACAGGTTACAATGCCAAGCGGCTCAATATGATTCTTGCCGTTTTGGAGAAAAGGGCAGGGTTCCGGTTGGCTGCAAAAGACGTGTTTTTAAATATCACGGGAGGAATTTCTGTTGACGACCCGGCTATTGATCTGGCTGTGGTGGCAGCAATTTTATCAAGCAATGAAGACATTCCGTTGCAGAAGGATATATGTTTTGCTGCCGAGGTGGGCCTTGCCGGCGAAATAAGACCTGTTGCCCGGGTTGAACAACGCATTCTTGAAGCCGAAAAACTCGGTTATGCAACCATCATGGTTTCAAAATATTGCAAAATACCGAAAGTTAATAAAGGAATTTCAATAGTAAAAGTGGCCAAAATGGAAGAGGTGGTCAATTATCTTTTTGGATAAAAAGTTTCAGGTTCGTAATATTTCCACGAAATTTACAACTCAACCAAAAACGATGAATATTTCAATCCATTCAAAATTGCCTGATGTTTCCACCACCATTTTTACCGTTATGAGTAAAATGGCACAGGAATACAACGCGTTGAATCTTTCACAAGGGTTCCCCGGTTTTGATAGCGATAAAAAGCTGATTGACCTGGTTTCAAAGGCGATGAATGAAGGTCACAACCAGTATGCCCCAATGGCGGGTCATTTCGCTTTACGCAAAAGGGTTTGTGAAAAAATAAACACCCTTTACGGAAGTTCTTACAATCCCGAAACCGAAATCACAATAACAGCAGGTGCCACTCAGGCAATTTTCACCATCATTTCAGCATTTGTATCCAAAGGAGATGAAGTCATCATATTTGAACCGGCTTATGATTGTTATGAACCCGCGATAGTCCTCAACGGTGGGAAGCCTATCAACATTTCTTTAAAACTACCTGACTTTTCCATTGACTGGGAGACAGTACAGGAAAAGTTTTCTGAAAAAACCAAAATGATTGTCATTAATACCCCACACAATCCCGGAGGATCTGTAATTTCCAATGATGATATGCTGAAACTTCAGGACTTGGTTGAATATTCAAACTGCATTGTTTTGAGTGATGAGGTGTATGAACACATTATTTTTGACGGCGAGACCCATCAAAGTGTCACCCGTTTTCCCGAGCTGGCAAATAGGTCTTTTGCCACGGCATCATTCGGTAAAACTTTTCACAATACCGGTTGGAAAGTGGGCTATTGTGTTGCTCCAGAACCCTTGATGAAAGAATTTCAAAAAGTGCATCAATTTAATGTGTTTAGTGTCAATCATCCGGCGCAAGTGGCGTTGGCGACATATCTTGAAGAGCAGGAGCATTATCTTTCGCTTTCCAAATTTTATAAAAAAAAGCGGGATTTGTTTCTTGAAGGCTTAAAAGGTTCCCGCTGGGAATTTACACCCGCAAAAGGCACTTATTTTCAGTTGCTATCTTTCGAAAATATCACAGCCGAAAAAGACACAGCATTCGCAAAGCGGCTTACCATAGAAAACAAAGTGGCTTCCATACCCATTTCGGTGTTTTATAAAAACAAAACTGACCCCAGAATGCTACGCTTTTGCTTTGCCAAAACCGATGAGGTCATCGAAAAAGCCACAGAAATTTTACGAAACATATGAAAGAGGAATTAAAAGTAGTATTGATACAAGCACCTTTGGTTTGGGAAAACCCCAAAGCTAACAGGGACTATTTTTCGGCAAAAATTAAAGAAATCAACAACGAGTCAGACCTGATTGTACTTCCTGAAATGTTTACAACAGGTTTTACTATGAATGTACAGCCCCTTGCTGAAACTATGGAGGGCGAAACAGTCAGTTGGATGAAACAGATTGCTGTTGAAAGTGGTGCTGCAATCACAGGAAGTTTGATAATTAGAGAAGACGGAAATTATTACAACAGACTGCTATTTATAACACCGGAAGGTGAGCTATTTCAATATGATAAAAAACACCTTTTTACCCTTGCCAATGAGCAAGACCATTACAGTCCGGGAGCAAAAAAACTAATTGTAGAATACAAAGGCTGGAAAATCTGTCCGTTGATTTGTTATGACCTAAGATTTCCCGTTTGGGCAAGAAATGTTGAAAATTATGATGTGTTAATTTATGTGGCCAACTGGCCGGAAATCAGAACCAAAGCCTGGGATATATTACTTCAAGCCAGAGCCATTGAAAATATGGCTTATTGTATTGGCGTTAACAGAGTGAAACAGGATGGAAAAGGTTTTGATTATATTGGACATTCGGCAGTTTATGACGCTTTAGGTGAAATAATTACTACTTTAAATTTAGAGAATGAAAGTTTGATTTTTGCAACACTCAAAATAAATCGTTTAGAAGAAATTAGAAAAAAATTAAAATTTCTTAAAGATAGAGATTCATTTTATTTTT
>NZ_JCBCCK010000268.1:0-1931 GCF_059864935.1 Planktosalinus sp. | reverse complement strand
TGTTCAGGCTTCATTTCAGCATTGTTCAGAGAATGATGTGCTGATGACATTGGGAATTCAGCCCACATTTCCAAATACAGGCTATGGTTATATTGAATATGAAAAGTCAACTGATGAAATAAAAAAAGTACTTCGGTTCACCGAAAAACCGAATTACGAAAAAGCAAAAACATTTATTTCAGCAGGTAATTATAAGTGGAATGCGGGCATTTTTATTTGGAGCGTAAAAAGCATTACCGCTGCTTTTGAAAAACTTATGCCGGGGATGCATCAGCTTTTTGAATCCGGAAAGGAACTTTACAATACTGAAAATGAAGCTACTTTTATCAAAAAAAATTATGCTGCTTCTGAAAACATTTCCATCGATTATGCCATTTTGGAAAAAGCAGCCAATGTGTTTGTTTTACCTGCAACTTTTGACTGGAATGATCTGGGAACCTGGGGCTCACTGTATAAAAAGTTGCCCAAAGACGAGCAAAACAATGCCGTGGTTAGAGCGCACACGCTATTAATAGACTCCAACAATAACATCATTCAAACCGAAAAAGGGAAAAAGGTGATTGTAAGTAATTTATCAGACTACATTATCGTAGATCAGAGAAAAACGCTTATTATTGTACCGAAAGAAAAGGAACAAGACATCAAACAGATACAGGAAATTGCTAAGAAAAAGTTCAATTTATAAAAGTATTTTCTATGGAAACTCAAGACTCTCGTCATACCGAAAATATTAAAAGAAACGCCCAGGGTACATTTGAGGGCATTAAAGTGTTTCTTTCAGAATTACTTGACGTAAGACACGATACAGACAAGGAGGAAACTGTTGAAACCGTAAAAAAAGAAATTTCTTTTAAAGGTCACAATGCCTGGATTTTGATTTTTTCGATTTTTGTGGCATCTGTAGGGCTTAATGTGAGTAGTACTGCCGTTGTTATCGGGGCAATGTTAATTTCGCCGCTTATGGGTCCAATTGTGGGTGTTGGGCTTTCGGTAGCGATTAATGATTTGGAAACCCTAAGACGTTCTCTCATTAATTTGGGTATAATGATAGGCTTAAGTATCCTCACCGCTTACCTGTACTTCCTGCTTTCTCCGTTAACAAAGCTCACCCCGGAACTTGAAGCCAGGACATACCCTACTATATTGGATGTTTTAATAGCCATTTTTGGCGGTTTGGCACTCATCGTTGCCAAAACCAAAAGGGGTACCATGCCCAGTGTGATTTATGGTGTGGCCATTGCAACTGCCCTTATGCCACCTTTGTGCACTGCGGGATACGGTCTTGCCGTTGGCAATTTTGAATATTTTGGCGGGGCGTTTTATCTGTTTACCATCAACTCTATTTTTATAGCACTTTCTGCTTTTGTGGTTTCAAAATTATTGGGTTTTCCGCTTGTAAAATATGCCAACTCCAAACGCAGAAAACGCATTGCACAAATTGCAACTACCATTGCACTTGTGGTGATGATTCCAAGTGCAATTCTCTTCTGGAAATTACTCCAAAAAGAAATTTTCACCACCAATGTGGAAACTTTTATCACTGAGAATATATTTTATGAAGAAGCATTTATGTACAAATACAATGCAAATTATGACAACAAAACACTGGAATTATTCATGGGAGGTGAGCCGGTGCCTGATGCGGTGATCAACACTTGGCGTACCAAAATAATGAATGATAAAAATTTAAAAGATGTAAGCCTGGATGTCAAGCAGACCAAGGATGACACAGAGTTTACTTCTACAAATTTTGTCACCCTGTCAGATATGTTTTCACAAAACCTGATGACTCTGGAATCCCGGGAAGCAAGAATAAGAATGCTTGAACAACAACTTAGAAGGCTTTCAACCGGCGATATACCTTTTGAAACACTTGTTGAAGAAATCAAAATTAATTATGGTGATTTGAATTCCATTTCGTTTTCAAACAC
>NZ_JCBCCK010000262.1:0-3348 GCF_059864935.1 Planktosalinus sp. | reverse complement strand
CTCCATAGAAATACTACAGAGGTTTTATTTTTATTATGATGTATTAATTGATCACATTTCGCTTACGATCCACCTCCTGACTAACGATTAGTATATACGACATAAAATCAATGGCTGATCTATTTCGTATCTCCGGCCTGTCGATCTAATTTTCTGTTTTCTAAAGTAGCACCTTTCCTCAAAATAACCTAAAAAATCTTTAGTCTTACTATTTAAAGCCTTTGGATAACGACTTGTTATTGAAGTCCCTGGAGCACATTTCTTAATTGAAATCGGGAAAGAAACAGTTCTGTCTAAAATCTAATGTCTAATGTCTAACATCTAATGTCTAAAATCTACAAATCATACTTCACCGTCAACATCACAATCCGTGGCATCACACTGTAAAACGAGGACGTACTAAAAGTCTCATTAAAACTGTCCTGATTGATGGTTTGTACATCCAGCAGGTTGGTGGCCTGTATCCTGTATTCCCACTTGCTGTCTTTTTTCTGATAGTATAAATCGGCTGAAAGGAAGGAGTAATTGTTGGTGATGGTCCGCTCTTTGTTGCTGTAGTCATACAAACTCCAGTCTGCTTTAAAGGTAAAATCCTTCAAAAAGTTAAACTCAATATTGGCAAACGGCCTGTGGGTGTAAAAAGTGGATTTCACACCTCCGTTGTCATAGTCGTTGAGCGTAAAGTTATACCCCACTTCAAAATTGGGAAATTCCCTGAAATTACTTCTGGCACTAGTGCGGTAATTCTGCGTAAAACTTTCTGAGGTCGTAATTTCATTATTGATGATGTTATTAAAACTGCTCCAGTTAAAGTTTCCGTTGATGCTGTATTGCATTCTTTTAATGCGCTTACTAAAACTTCCAAAAGCCGAAAAGGTTTCATCGGCAAAATTGCTGGCAATATTTATGGGTGATGAAACTTGGTTGATGCCAACAATTTGAGTTTGATTTTTTATGCCTTCCACACGGCGCGTGTAGTTTAGTGAAGCCGTAACATTGGTATAATTGAACATATTGAAGCTGAAATAGGTCAAATTGAAAGTGTTTGACAATGCGTTTTCAAGTTCGCGGTTCCCCCTGAACATTCTATTGTAGTTGTTGAACACAAACCCTTCGGCATAGTTGTTCACATCGGTATATTCAGCAGTCATGGCATACCTGAAACGCACACTTTCGCTGCGCTTTATTTGTGCTATAGCAAAAAAGTCCGGTAAGACAGCCCACTCGTTTTGTGAGGTGGTTGTGCCCAACTGTTCGGTTTTCAAATCATAATTATGCAAGGTTACTCCCGGTGTAAAGGTGAATATGCCTGTAATGAATTTGTATTTTAATCCTAAAAAAACATCACTAAAGTTGTAAGTTACATCATTGCTCAAAGGAAATATTTCGCCATTTTGTTCCGGGGTTTCATCAAAAACAATGGAACTACCGTTATCCAAAATTTGAAAAATAGAGGAATTGAACCGCTGACGGCTTTGGGTGGCACCCAAATTAAAATTTAAGTGGCTCTTGTTGTTGATAATGTAGTAATGATCCACCTTTGCGTCCAGTTTATTGGTTTTTACACGCTTTTCCTGATTGATATTAAAATTGTTTTGGTCTTCATTGGCATCCAGGATTCCCGTGAAAGGCAAAAAGTCAAGCACCGCATTGTAAAATGGGTCTTCATCCTGCCAAAGGTGCTGCACCTGACCGGCAAAAATATTTTTATCGTTCAAGGTGTAATAGGCATTCACATTCTGATTGATTGAAAACGGGTTGTTTTCTTTATCCTCAAAAATGTTGTTGTCATCAATGCCACTAACACTGGATATTTGGTTTGAAAATTCAGTTTGTTTTGCAAGTCTTCCCAACACATCATAATCCAATTGAAAACGCAAATTGGGTTTGTATACCGAACTCAATTTTAACATCCCCAGACGGTTTCTTTGATCGCTGGTGCTGGAAGCGTTTTCTACTACACCTGAAGGGTTTTCATCTTCGTCGGTGGTCACAAAACTGCGCACGGTGTTTGTCACAAAATTGGTGCGGTTGTCTGAAAGGATTGCAAAACCACTGATGTCAAGCGTTTCAGAAGCTTTATAGCTGAAGTTCCCGGCAACAAATTCAGCTTCAATATCATTGGCCCGGTTGTTTTGCATTACAGCAAAACCGAGACCGCTGTCGTTGATATTAAAACGCGTTCCCCCTCCTTGATTGAAATTCCTAAACCCTCCGGTAAAGTTGAAATAATCCCTGAAGGTAAAGGGTACATCGCCGGTGTTGTTGAAATTGGTAATGATGTTAATGCTGTATTCAGGACTGTAATAAAACAGTTTTGGATTGGCCAGATACCTGAATTTCTCGCCATAACCGGCACCTGCAGTAATTTCACCAAACCAGAAATTGGTTTTTCCTTCTTTGAGCCTGATGTTGATGGCTGTTTGGTCTTGTGTGTTTGTCACACCTCTCAACTGCCCTACTTCGTTATAATTTCTTAAAACTTCAACCTTACTTACAGCATCTGCAGGAATATTTTTAGTAGCGAGTTTGGAGTCGCCGTCAAAAAAGTCCTTGCCTTCCACCATCACTTTTTGAACTACTTTTCCGTCTACTTCAATTTCACCGTCTTCATTGAGTTCCAGTCCCGGTAAAGCTTTGATGATATCTCCCAGCTTTTTTTCGTTTCCTGTTACAAATGCATCGGTATTATATACTATAGTGTCACCACGAATCACAACGGGCATTTCATAGATAAGTTCAACCCCATCCAGTTCAGCGGTTGCTGCTTTCAAGACAATATCCCTAAAGACATCAGAGCGATCATCACCCACGGTCACTTCAAAAGTGTTTGTTTCAAAACCCAGGTAACTGGCCTGAAGTGTATAAGTTTCGTTTATTGGAAGAAAAAGCTGGTACCGGCCTGCATTGTTTGTTATGGCATAGCTTTCTATCTTATTGGTTTCTTTTACTTTGGCAATAATGCTGGCCATTTCAAGAGGGTTGCCGAGACTGTCCTTAACGGTTCCCGTGAGTTTAACCGATTGTGAAAAAGTTGAATTTGTAACTAAAAGAAAAAGAACTGAAAAAAATAAAACGGATGTATGCTTCATCAAATTGGAGTTAGTTGGTTAATAAAAAGGCTTAGTTCATTCTAATTTGCATTCCTCTGCCTCTTCCACGTCCGCCATACATTTCTTGCATTTCTTCCACTTTTTCTTTTACGATATTCTGGTATTCTTCCTGCGATACTTTTTGCCCACGGGAAGGTTTTCTAATCACTTCAGGGTTTTTGGGGTTTAGGACTATGCGCGTACACAAAATGGACGTCCTGTCTGCCTGCACTTCAAGTATGAGCCCCGGCAAACC
>NZ_JCBCCK010000247.1:0-2321 GCF_059864935.1 Planktosalinus sp. | reverse complement strand
CCTGGCCTGTGTGGCACTGTTGCAACTCACATAGACCACTTTTTGTGGAACCACATTCAAAATTTGCTGCACCACATCTTTGTGCATCCCATCACGAGGCGGATCGGTGATGATGATATCGGGAATTCCGTTTTGTTGAATGAATTCTTCGGTAAAAACCTTTTTCATATCACCCACAAAAAAGTCAACGTTGTCAATACCGTTTAATTGTGCATTTTCCTTAGCCGCTTCAATGGCTTCGGGAACTGATTCAATACCTATTACTTTTTTGGCTTGCTTGGCCACAAACTGGGCAATCGTTCCGGTTCCGGTATAGAGGTCATAGACGAGTTCATTTCCGGTTAAACCGGCAAAATCGCGGGTGATTTTATAAAGTTCGTAAGCCTGTTCAGAATTGGTCTGGTAAAAGGATTTGGCATTGATTTTAAATTTCAAACCCTCCATTTCTTCAAAAATATGGTCGCGGCCCTTGTAACAAATTACATCCTGGTCATAAAGGGTGTCATTTCCTTTTGAATTGATAACATAAAGAAGGGAAGTGATTTCAGGAAATTCTTCCCAAAGGAAATCAAGCAGGATCTCCCTGTTTTGTTTGTATTCTTTAAAAAACTGAATAAGCACCATCAATTCGCCGGTGCTTGTGGTGCGTATCATCAAAGTGCGTAAAAATCCTTCCTGATTTCTGGTGTTGAAAAATTCCAGATTATTCTCAATTGCAAATTCCTTAACGGCAAGGCGGATGCTGTTTGAAGGTTCCCCCTGAAGGTGGCATTCTTTTAAATCCAGGATTTTATCCCACATTCCGGGAATGTGAAATCCCAGCGCATTTCTGTTTTCAATTTCTTTACCTGATTTAATTTCTTCAAGCGTAAGCCAGCGACTGTCAGAAAATGAAAACTCCATTTTATTGCGGTAGTAATACTGTTTTGCAGAACCCAGTATGGGAGTGATTTCAGGCAATTCAACTTTTCCGATGCGTTTTAAATTGTTTACAACTTCTTTTTCTTTGAAATAAAGCTGACTTTCATAGCCCATATTTTGCCATTTACATCCACCACAAACTCCAAAATGAATGCATTTTGGCTCGGTTCTTCGTTCCGAGAGTGTGTGAAATTGAATGGCATCACCTTCATAGTAGGAAGTTCTCTTTTTAGTAGTTTGAATATCCACCACATCACCCGGAATGGCATTTCCGATAAAAACGACTTTTCCGTCGGGGGCTTTGGCGATGCTTTTGCCTTTTGCCCCGGCATCGACAACGGCGATGTTTTCAAATACAATGCGCTTGGTTTTTTTTCTTCCCATAGCGCAAAAATAAGGTATTGCCCGAGATTATTTTGAATAAAAAGGGGTTAAAAATACAAGTTGGTGAGCAATAAAGCCCAGAGTATAATAATCACCGGGCCAACAAGGCCGACAAATATTCCGGCGAGCCTGAATTCGTGTTGTTCAACAAGTCCTGTACTGTAAACTATGGCATTGGGAGGTGTGGAAACCGGCAGTAATAAAGCACAGGAAGCACTCAGACCAATAACAAATGTGAACAATACCGGATTGACATTGCCATAAATACTTACCAATGATATGGCAACCGGAATCAATATGGTAGTGGCTGCCGTATTGCTCATAAAGTTGGAGAGGATTACTGTGATTAAACTAAAAAGCAACAACAATAAATAAACATTAAAGTCAAACGAACTGATTTTTGAAATAAAGTACAATGCCAAATCCTGTTCCTGAATAGCAATACCCAGCGCAAGCCCGCCTGCAACCAGCATCAAGGTGTCCCAGGGGAGTTTTCTGACATCATCTGCATCAATCACCCCCATCATTGTTAAAAACACTATTGGGATTCCGGACACTGCAGCGACGGGAATGCCCGTCCATTGAGAAGTTATCCAAAAGAATACGGTAATGATGAAAACAATTAGAACAATCCTTCTTTGATTCACTTCTTGTTTATTATAGTCTTTTTTTAATTCCAGGTTTTGAATAAAATCGGTGGAAAGTTTTAATTCTCCGAACTTGTATTTTGTCAACAACAATTTCCATGTTAAAAAGGTAAGTAAAAGTGCCACCGGAACACCCACGCTCATCCATTGTAAAAAACTGATTTTTATTCCAATGCTTTCCAAAGCACCCACAGCAATGGCGTTGGGTGCAGAGCCTATGATGGTTCCCATACCACCAATGGCGGCTGCAGTGGGAATGCCCAAAAGAAAAGCCTTTTGAAGTTTTTTGTTGTCAATTTCTGTGAAAAGGGGAGTAACCGTGGCAAGCATCATTGCCGTTGTGGCTGTATTGCTCATCACCATAGAGAG
>NZ_JCBCCK010000228.1:0-6838 GCF_059864935.1 Planktosalinus sp. | reverse complement strand
TCCTTCACAGAACACAAACAAAGTAGGGTTTATTTTTTTTCCTTTTGGACTTCTTCTCTGTCTCCCCATTTATTCTAAAAGTACTGATTTTAAATTGCGTATAGAATCATCGACTATGGGCAAGGAATCGAATCTGCCTTGCAAATATGCTTTTTCCAGATCCATTGTATCTCTAAAATCACTGTAGTCGTAAAGGGAATAAAGGTCTGAATTACCTTCAGATGTTTTATTTACAAACCATATTTGATCTTTTCTAAACTTATTTAAATCTAATAAATTTGTATTGTGTGTAGAAAAAATGAGCTGGGCTTTATCACTTGCATTGAATAATTTGATTATATAATCAACTATTTTTGGATGTAAACTATCTTCAATTTCATCGATAAGTAAGGTTTTATTGTTTCTTACAATATCAAGAACAGTTAAAAGCATAAAAAACAACTTTTTGGTGCCATCTGATTCTTCCGTAAAAAAATTAAAAGCAGTGTTTGGTGAATACCGGTGATAAGTTTTTAAATCAATACTTTCCAACTCGCCATCTTCAAAATAGGCTTCTTGGGTTTCCAAATTAGCGTTAAGCTTTTTTCCTTTTTCCACTATTACTTTATGCTTAAAATCTATAATGTCAGAATCTGCCAATTGAAGGCCTTTCAATAAGTATTTTTTATATTCTTTTATCAATGTATCTGCATTACTGATACTGTAACTTGAATGCCTTCGTATGAACATAGAATGAAAGAAATGAAATATTTTTTTTGGGATTTCCCTATCCATTTGACTTGCTCTTGACACAAAGAGCGTTTTATTAGACGTACTTTCAGCAACATCTAATGGTCTTTTTATTACGGAGGTTCCAAATGAGTATTTTTCTTTCTTAGATTTACCGGCCGTTTCATCTCTAGTGAATACTTTGGCTTTTTTGCCGTTTGGATAATGAAATAAACTTTCCGTTAGTATTTCATTTCTATTCAATGAAAAAGAATATTTATATTCAATTTCTTCATGTACAAATCGAATAGAAAAACGGCTCGGCTTGTTCGAATAACTCTTAAATTTAAAAGGCATAAAATTAAAAATAGAGTTTTCATTGTGTTTATGAGATTCATAAACCATTGCGATACAGAACCTAATTGCTTTGATTATATTGGATTTGCCGGATGCATTTGCCCCATACAATGCAACTGTTTTCAACACTTCTAAATCATTATAATTAAAAACATTGTCTTTCAGTAAACGTGATTTTTCGGTATTAATGTTTCCCGCCCTTAAATCTAAAATCACTTCTTCACTTATTGAGAAAAAATTTGATAACTTAATTTCTAATACCATTTTAAGTTTATTATTTGTAACATTTTTACAAATATACGCTTTTAAATGATATTTGGGGACGCTAAAATTTTAAAATAATTATAAAAATGTCAGGCAAATTAGTTAGCTATATTGAAATAAAATCCTTGCCTTCAGCCCAGTCAGATAAATTCTGATAAAACTCAAATGAAATCGTATTATAGTCCTCGTCCCAAATATTTTCTTTCTTCAGGGGCATTTTTTTCAAGTTTTCAATGCACTTCTCTAATATTCCGAATAAACTTGTATCAAGAGCTTATAATCCCCTAAATTTAATGAATTTTTACTTTTTCATACCGATTAGCTATCTGGGTAGTATAACAGAAACTACAATAAGCAATAGTATATGGAAATTTTCAAGTCTGTTTAAAAACATAAAATGGGGTTAGGTCTTTTACACTTTTCATAAATATAACAGCTCAAGTTTTTTAAATAATTATAAGTAAATGTTAATCTTTAGCAGATGCTGTTTTTTTAGGTATCTTTAGTAGATGAGTAAAAAATCACACATAATTATTGGGAGCATAGCAGGATTATTGATTCTGGTTGTCATAGCATCATTTATTGCAAACCCCATAATTGAAAACAAAATAAAAAAAACCATCACTCTACAGGTTCCTGATGAATTTCAAATCAACGAATATGAGATTTCTGTCAATTCATATAGTGGCTCTGTAACTATAGAAAACCTTCAACTTACAGTAAAAGACACCATTGCCGGATTTGAAGATTCCAATATAAGCCTTCCAAAAGCTTACTTTAAAGGTCTTGGTTACTGGAAGTACCTTTTCTCAAGCAAAATTGCCTTCAACAGTATCACTCTTTATGATTTGGAAGTTAAGACATACAAAGACACTACAAAGACTAAAGACCGGGAAAAACGAAAAAAAGACTTTGAAGAAAACATAAGCACAGGAAAATTTACGTTGGAAAACGCCTCTTTTTTATTGAAGAATACAGATGAAAGCATTGCTTTGCAACTGGACAGCCTTAATTTTTCGATAAAAAATGTTGTAGTGAACAACACAACTATTCAAGAAAAAATCCCCTTTTACTTTTCAGAAATGGAAGTGGATACCAGAGACTTTTTTTATGAGTTAAACGAAAATGAAACGCTTTCATTTAAAGAATTTACCATTACTGACCAGCATCTAAAAATCACAGACATTACAATTCAAACAAAGAGCGACACCCTGAAACCCATTGAAGGTGTAGCAAATAAGATTGGCCGAAAAGACATAAAAATTCCAACGCTGACCATAAGCGACCTTCATTTTAAAGTGGTAAATGATGTTTTTCAGCTTTTTGGCGAAAACTTAAAGGTTGAAAATCCTTCAATATGGTTGCAGCAAGGAATGAATGAGACCGCCGTTACAAATGATGGGCTACAAACAAAAAAAAGAGAGATGCCCCTTCCATTCTCCATTGCAGCCATATCCATAAATGATGCACAAATCAACATACTAAACCCTGATAAAAGCCCACATTTAAAGGTAGAAGATTTTAATATAACGCTCAAAGATGTATTGGTAAATACCGCAACCTTACAACACATGATTCCTTGTCAGTTTTCTGATTTGGAATTTGATAGCAAGTCGTTACTCTACCAACTGAATGACTATGATTTGCTTTCACTAAATACAGTTTCACTTCTAAATCACAAACTTCAAATTGAAGATTTAGCTATTAAAACCATCTATTCCAAAACGGAACTTTCCGGAGTAATTTCAAAAGAGCGGGACCATATGGATGTTGAAATGCCCTTGGTTACCTTACTGGATTTTCGTTTTAACGTTATCGACAGCACATTTCAGGTTTCCGGCAGTGATTTGGCCATAGAAAATCCGGTTTTGAAAATATACAGGGATAAGCTAGTTACAGATGACAAGAGCATCAAACCGCTTTACAGTAAATCGTTGCGCAGTATCCCTTTTCCATTGACTTTAGACTCTTTACACGTTAACAATGCGACGATTACTTATGAAGAAAAAGTAAGTGCCGGACAACCGGCAGGTGCTATTAATTTTTCAAATTTAAATGCTGCAATTGGAAACGTTAGTAACACTTACTCCCACGGCGAAAAGAGAACAACAATTCTCATAAACTCCATCTTTATGGATGAAAGCCCTCTTAAAATTGACTGGAGTTTTGATGTAAACGACCTGAAAGACACTTTCCGGATTCAAGGTGAACTCAATGCTTTAAACGCAACAAAAATGAACTCGTTTACAAGGTCAAGTCTCAATGTGAAGCTCGAAGGAAAGGTCAAAAAAACCTATTTTAATATTCATGGAAACGACGACAGTTCAAATATTGATTTACGCATCAGTTATGACAACTTAAAAGTTGAAATATTAAACAAGGAAAACAATCGCAACTGGTTTTTATCTACTGTTGCCAATATTTTTGTAAAAAAAGATACAGATTCAAGAGACAGTGCTTTTAAAGAAGGAAACTCAACAGCTGTAAGAAACAAAGACAAATCTTTTTTCAACTACTTATGGATCAATATACAGGAGGGCTTGAAGGATGTTATGGTTTCTATTTAAGTTTTATTTTATAGCACTTGATAAAATTTACTTAAGTCCTAATAGTCGGAAAACCAGCTTTGCCCCTTCCTAAAGGGAGTCTGATTTTCCTCGATTTCACGCGCCGAAGGCGTGTACAGCGGCAAAAAATCGGGGGAAAGCCCTGAAAAATTGAATATTATGTGCTCTAATTTTTTATTGTTCAATATCCGAGGCTTCAAAAACTGAAAGTTCACCATTTTCAAATCCGGCAGTAATTTCAATGGGGTTACAACACACTTCGCAATCTTCAACATACACCTGCTTGCTCACTGACGGATCCAGCAGCATGGAGATTTCTTCCCAGCAATAGGGGCATTGAAAAAAATGTTCAAACATGGTTTATCCATTTACCTCCAGAGCAACCTGAACTTCTTCCCACTCTTTCATTTTTTGGTCGAGTTCGTTTTTCTTTTGGTCATACTTTTTGAAAAAGTCCTGTTTTGAGTTCACTTCCGGATGGTTCTGATGGATCATATCATCCATACCCGAAATTTCCTTTTCCAGTTTACTTATGGCAGCCTCGAGGTTACTTAATTTATTTTTAAGGGCTTTCCCCTTTTTTTGATCTTTGTAATCATTTTTATTGGAAACTTCTTTTGTTTCCTTATTGACTTTAGTTGCAAGTTCAGCCTCGCGCATAGACGAAATTTGGCGCTGCTCCAGGTAAAATTCGATGCCTCCCAAATATTCTTTTATTTTTTTGTCTTTAAATTCATAGACATTATTGCAAAGCCCCTGAAGAAAATCCCTGTCGTGTGAGACCACTATGAGTGTGCCCTCAAAACTTTTCAAAGACTCCTTCAAAACGTTCTTTGACTTAATGTCCAAATGGTTGGTGGGCTCATCCATAACCAGCACATTCAACGGTTGAAGTAATAGCTTGGCCAATGCCAGACGGTTTCGTTCCCCTCCTGAAAGGACTTTTACAAATTTTTCCACTTCTTCGCCTCGAAACAGGAACGAGCCCAAAATATCCCTTACCTTGCTTCGGTTGGTCTCGTTTGCAGCGTTAATCATCGTGTCCAGAACTGTGATGTTTCCGTCAAGATAATCGGCTTGGTTTTGAGCAAAATACCCTATCTGAACGTTGTGACCCAGCTTTACTTTTCCTTTATGGGCAATTTCCCCCACAATGATTTTTGCCAAAGTGGTTTTTCCCTGTCCGTTCTGACCCACAAAAGCGGTTTTAACCCCGCGTTCAATCATCAGGTTTACATTTTCAAGAACGTGATTTTCACCATAGCTTTTGGAAACATTTTCAACTTCTATAACCACTTTGCCGGGTTGTACTGAAATGGGAAACCTAACGTTCATCACTGCATTGTCGTCTTCATCCACCTCAATTCGCTCTACTTTGTCCAGTTTTTTTATCAGTGATTGCGCCATGGAAGCTTTGGAGGCTTTTGCCCTGAATTTTTCAATCAATCGCTCTGTTTGCTGGATTTGCTTTTCCTGATTTTTTTGTGATGCCAGCTGCTGTTCCCTGAGTTCCTGTCGCAACACCAGGTATTTTGAATAGGGCTTGTTATAGTCATAAATTCGCCCCAGCGAAATTTCAATGGTCCTGTTGGTGACATTGTCCAGAAACATTTTATCGTGAGAAACAATTACTACCGCTCCCGGAAAATTCACCAAAAAGCTTTCCAGCCAGATGATAGATTCAATATCGAGGTGGTTGGTGGGCTCATCGAGCAATAGGATGTCATTGTTTTGAAGCAGCAGTTTGGCGAGTTCAATACGCATCCGCCAGCCTCCGGAAAACTCTTCGGTTTTTTTGCTGAATTCTTCGCGTTTGAAACCAAGACCCTGAAGGATTTTTTCAGTTTCACCCTGATAGTTGTAACCGCCCAAAATTTCATATTGGTGAGTGATTTCACTGATGTCCACCATCAAGTCGTGGTAAGCGTCAGATTCATAATCGGTGCGTGTGGCCAACTGGTGGTTAATGTCATCCATTTTGATTTCAATGGCTTTGATTTCTTCAAAAGCCTGATAGGCTTCTTCCACCACGGTTCTGCCATGAACAAAATCAATGTCCTGCTTTAAAAACCCGATTCTGATTTTTTTATCCGAAGCTATTTCGCCGGTATCGGGGGTGAGTTCTTTGGCTAATATTTTAAGCAGTGTGGATTTTCCTGCGCCGTTTTTCCCAACCAGTCCCACGCGATCGCCTGCACGCAATTGAAAAGAAATTTCCTCAAACAAATTTTCCCCTTGAAAAGCAACCGATAAATTATATATGTTTAACATCCTTGTGTAACCTTGGTAACAAATTATCGTGCAAAGATGCTTAAATTTGCGGTGTTAAAAAAATAGATTAACATCATGTTAAAAGGCACCAAATTATACAGCATTTTTACCGGCAGTTGCCCGGTTTGTCACCACGAGTCCATGTATGAAGAAGGCAATCCTTTTAAACTGAATAAAATCTTTAAAATGCACGAAAGGTGCAGCCACTGCGGGACCAAATACAAGATTGAACCTTCCTTTTTTTACGGGGCGATGTATGTGAGTTATGCTGTGGGCGTTGCATTTGCCATGGCGGCTTTTATTATTTCCTATGTATTTTTTGGCGGTGGACTAATGACTTCATTTCTTGCCATAGTGGGCACACTAATCGTTTTTATGCCTATTATAATGAGACTTTCGCGAAATATCTGGATCAATATTTTTATGCATTACGATAAGGTAAAAGCACACAACTCATAAAAACCTGTTGATATCAATTTCTTTGTCCAGAGGAATATTGTTTTCTATAAAATCAAATAGTTTTTGGGCAACTGAAGGTGCAATCATCACGCCCCTTGAACCCAATCCATTTAACACAAACAGGTTTTTAAACTGCGAATGTTTACCAACAAGTGGTTTTCTGTCAGTTACCGTGGGTCTAACACCTGCTTTGTGATCGATGATTTCATAGG
>NZ_JCBCCK010000031.1:0-2685 GCF_059864935.1 Planktosalinus sp. | reverse complement strand
TAAAACGATAAAAATCAGGGGATTTTCATTGGATAAAATCAGCAATTTTACGCGAAGCATTCCCAAAGAAGACCGTTTAAAAATTGTTGGTTTTTCACTGATTCGTTATCTGGCTTTTTCATTGCAGTTTGCTTTTTTGGTATCGCTTTTGGCTCCGGTTTCACTTTTGGAAGCACTGCCTTATGTTTATGTGATGTATCTGTTAAGTAGTTTGCTTCCCGTATTACAATTGCTTGATTTTGCCATTAAAGGAGGTGTGGCGGTGTTGCTCTTTGCAATGGTTGCACCGCAGATTATTGTTGCAGTTGCCTTATTAATGTGGTTGTTGAATGCGGTATTTCCGGCTTTAACAGGGGTATTTTTTGTACTCGGATTAGATTCAAAGAAACAATTAAAACATACTACCTGATGGGTTGGTTTTTGATAATAACAATTGGGTTTTATGTTTTTATGATGGGCGTTTTTGGGGTTGGGTTTTTTAGGCTTAAAACGTTTAAATCTAATTCCCGGGTTCCTAAAACTTCATTTACGGTGGTCATTCCTTTCCGAAATGAGTCTAAAAACCTTGGCGCATTGATGCAATCGATTTTGCAAATTAAGTATCCTGAAAATTTGGTGGAAGTTTTTTTTGTCAATGATGCTTCTGAAGATGATTCGGTTGAAAAAATTACTGATTTTATATCGAAAAACAAATGTTCAAACTGGAGAGTTATAGAGAGTAAAAGAATTTCGGGTTCACCGAAAAAGGATGCCATCACACTTGCAATAGCCCAATCCAATAATGATTGGATATTTACCACCGATGCCGATTGCGTCCTTCCCAAATTGATTTTGAAAAATCTGGATGATTGTATTCAAGCCATAGCTGTAAAAATAATCGCAGGCCCTGTGCTTGCTGTTTCATCGAAAACTATTTTTTTAAGCAGTTATCAGCAAATGGAATCTTTGACTCTTGCCGGTGTAACGATGGGGGCATTTGGAATCAACCAGCCTATTATGTGCAATGGTGCCAATCTGGCGTATGAAAAAAGAGCTTTTGAGGTGGTAAGAGGCTTTGAAGGAAACAACGACTATGCCGGTGGCGATGATTTGTTTTTGCTGGAAAAAATGAATAAAAACTTTCCCGGGAAGGTGCATTTTCTAAAAAGCCTGAACCAGCTTGTTTTTACCAAAACCGAAGACACTTTTCCAAAAATGATAGAACAACGTGTGCGCTGGGCGGCAAAGGCTTCCGGATATAAAAGTGTGTTCAGCAAGTTGACGGGCCTGGTGGTTTTGATGGCGAATATAAGTGTTGTAATCTGCTATTTTAGATGGGTGTTTTCAGGATTTGAAATGATTTTTTTGATGCTGATTTTAATCAAATGGTTGGCCGATGAGGTTTTTCTTTATGTATCCAATTCCTTTTTTAAACAGGAAATCCCGTGGTATCATTTGAGGATTATGGCCATTTTGTATCCACTTTTGACCATTTTCATTTCGCTGAAAGCCATTTTTGGAACATTTAACTGGAAAGGGCGTGATTTTAAAAAATAGTCTAAGATGCCGTTTATTTTTTTATATTCGCTTAAACTTTACCTAAATGAAACACCTTTCAAAACTTCTGATTGTTTTTCTGATTTTGTTGTTTAGTACAACCGCTTTCGCACAGGAAAACTATACCGTTAACGGAACTACCTACAACCTTAAGACCGAAGTTGAAGGACCATTGACGCTGCTTTGGAATGTGATTGATGGTGAATACCGCTATTTTGCGAAAAAGGGAGATGAAATTGTCGAGCTCACCAACACACGTTCAAACGGCAAGTATCAGGAAGAATATAAAGAAACACTTAGTCAATTGATTTCAGATAATCCGGTGGACGTTTCAAATACTAATTTAACCCTTCCCAGTTTGCGTGCTTTTATCAATCAATACAATAAACTAGCCGACCCTGGTTTTGTAGAGAAATCGATGGAAACTAAACTGGAAACCCGATTAGGTGTTTTTGCAGGAATGTCAAATAACAACTCTACAACAAATCCTGACAATGTTTTTGCGCCGTTTTACGGGGTTGAATTTGAAGTAACTGATAATCAAATGCTACGTAGGCATAGTATTTTATTGCAATTTCGACAAACTGTTGTTGTGCCAGATTATGAGTTGTATTTTTCACAGTTTGCTTTTAATTATCGATTTAAGTTTATTCACAACGAAAAACTATCCCTTTTTGCCCAAGCCAAACTTTTTACATTGACTTTTAGTACACGAGACGAAAATAATTTTGAAGAGCGTCAAGAATTAAAGAGTACAGCATTTAATGCACCCGTTGGGTTGGGTTTGGGAATGGATTATAAATTAGGAAATGGATTTTTAACTTTAGGTGTCAACGACTTGGTTTCTCCCGGAATTGACAATTATGGAGAATTTTCAATTGACCTTTCCTTAGGCTACAAAATCATCCTGTAGTTATTCAGTTTTGATGACCAAAGGCATTTTGAACTGCGTGTTTACCGGAACCCCTCTTTTTAAAGCCGGAGCTGCTTGTGGTAGTGAATATAAACTTTCGTAAAGTAGTTGTTTTAATTCCGGAAAGGTTGAAAAGGTGAGCGAGTCGCCTTCAATATCCAAAATAGTTACTTCACTTTTTGAAGTTAACTGAAGCGAAATCATCAATGTATCAGCAATTGGAAGTACACTAATCA
>NZ_JCBCCK010000175.1:0-2227 GCF_059864935.1 Planktosalinus sp. | reverse complement strand
AAATTCATTTTAATCTATTGTTAGTTAAAAAGTCAGTGAAATATGATTAAATACAACATATTAAGAACAATCCATTTCTTAAATAACCCTCTCAGGGTTTTGAACCCTGAGAGGGTTGAATATCAAACTGCTTTCGTAAATTTGCTTTTCAAAAATTTGAACAATGCAAAACCCACTTTTACAACCCTTCGATACCGCCCCTTTTTCTAAAATAAAAACCGAACATTTCAAACCCGCATTTGAGCAAGCCATCGCAACTGCCAAAGCCGAAATTGATGCCATCACAGCAAATGCTGAAACACCCACTTTTGAAAACACCATCGAAGCATTGGAGTTTTCAGGGCAACAACTGGATCGCATTTCCAGTATCTTTTTCAATCTGAATTCGGCCGAGACCAATGATGAAATCCAGGCGATTGCACAGGAAGTTTCGCCACTTTTATCAGAATTCAGCAACGATATTACCTTAAACGAAGCCTTGTTCAAACGAGTGAAAACGGTTTATGAAAACAAAAATCAACTTGACCTTACTCCCGAGCAACAAACCCTTCTGGACAAAAAATACAAAAGTTTTGCCCGCAATGGCGCCAATCTGCCTGAAGACAAAAAGCAGCGACTGCGAGATATCGACAAGCAACTCGCCAAACTCAAACTCACTTTTGGTGAAAACGTGTTGGCCGAAACCAACAAATACACCCTGCACATCACTGACGAAAAAGACCTGAGCGGCCTGCCCGAACACGCCATTGAAGCCGCGGCGCAAACTGCTGAAGAAATGGGAAAAGACGGTTGGGTTTTTACGCTCCAATACCCCAGCTATATCCCATTTATGACCTATGCTGATAACCGGGAATTACGCAAAAAGCTCGCCATTGCTTTTGGTGCCAAAGGTTTTCAGAATGACGAACTCGACAACCAAAAAAATGTGTTGGAAATTGTAAAACTACGTCACCAAAGGGCGCAATTGTTGGGTTATGACACACACGCTCATTTTGTGCTCGAAGAACGCATGGCACAAAGTCCACAAAAGGTAGAAAGTTTTCTCGAAGAGTTACTGGAAAAAGCCAAACCCGCTGCCGAAAAAGAATTCAAGGAACTTCAAAATTTTGCAAATAATCTTCCCCCCTTTGGGGGGATTGAGGGGGGACTTCAAAAATGGGACAGCGCTTACTACACCGAAAAATTAAAACAAGAACGCTTTGATTTGGACGATGAAAAGCTAAAGCCTTATTTTAAACTGGAAAACGTCATCGACGGTGCTTTTACCATTGCAGAGCGCTTGTTTCAGTTAAAATTTACCGAGGTTTTTGATGTTGATACCTATCATGAAGATGTGAAAACCTTTCGCGTAAGCGATACCAAAGGGCTAAAAGTCGCCCTGTTTTATGCAGATTTCCACCCCAGACCGGGCAAACGCAACGGGGCGTGGATGACTTCTTACAAACCGCAGTATGTAAAAGGCGGGAAAATGGAACGTCCGCATATTTCTATAGTATGTAATTTCACAAAGCCGGGAAAAACTAAACCCTCACTCCTAACCTTCAACGAAGTCACCACGCTGTTCCACGAGTTTGGCCACGCATTGCACGGGATGCTGGCAAACACCACCTATCCAAGTCTTTCGGGAACGGGAGTGTCTTGGGATTTTGTGGAACTCCCCAGTCAGGTAATGGAAAACTGGTGTTATGAAAAAGAAGCTTTGGAACTTTTTGCTAAGCATTTCGAAACCGGAGAAACCATCCCGATGGAACTTATTAAAAAAATAAAAGCATCGGCCACTTTTATGGAAGGGATACAAACTTTGCGACAGCTGAGCTTTGGTTTGCTTGACATGACTTGGCATGCCGGCGATTCGCCGGAGAGAATTAAATCTGTTAAGGAATTGGAATTAAAGGCTTTTGAAGGCACACAGTTCTTTCCCGATGTCTCAGAAAATTGTATGAGCACCTCATTCTTCCATATTTTTCAGGGTGGATATTCCTCAGGGTATTACTCCTACAAATGGGCCGAAGTACTCGATGCTGATGCTTTTGCTTATTTCCTGGAAAAAGGGATTTTTAACGGAGAAGTGGCTGCAAAATTTAAGGAACACGTCCTCTCCAAAGGCGGTACAGAACACCCCATGGTGCTGTACAAACGCTTCCGCGGAAAAGAGCCCAATCCGGAGCATTTGTTGAAACGGGCGGGGTTGTTGGAGTAATGGTTGATGAATAAGTTATTTGATTTG
>NZ_JCBCCK010000171.1:0-1056 GCF_059864935.1 Planktosalinus sp. | reverse complement strand
ATATAAGGAAGTGCAGCAGGAACGATAATGTCACCATCCTGGGTTACTGTAGCTATGACTTCTACCCTTGGAGACTCACACAACACCTGGCCTGTTCCTATGGTCCAGTTAAAAAACCAATAGTAAGCAGCCAAAGAACTGCCCATGCCATTGACACCTCCCACAATTTCACCTCCTGTGCCCAGCGGGTATGGATAAACATTCCCCGATGAATCCCTGATAAGGTTCACGGATGTTGGATTGGTTTTAATAAGCCTGTATTCCTGACCCGGTGTGACCGGAAAGTTAAGTTGTATGGTATATGGTGTACTGCCATTTCCGGCAGGTACGTTGGCTGTTGTGGAAGCAATTATGGTATTTGACCCCGGTGCCCATAACTCCACATCAATGGTCCCGCCGGCACCATCTGGATATACATCCACACTTGCAATGGTAAAAGACTGGGTGGCATGGAACATAATTCCATAAGGCAAAGAGGTGTTAAAACTTGCTGTCCCCGTAGGGGCAGGTTTACCTTGACCTGCCAAAGGAGCATCGCCTTCGATAAACACTTCAGTGGCCCAATAGGATGTCGTTGTTGTCAACACCGGTGTAGTATAGGTTGGGCCTGTACCCAGGAGGTCGCCAGCTACCGGATCGTCATACCAGTATATTTCCGTGCCCAAACCGCCATTACCTACTGCTTCCAAAACCGCTGTACCTTTACATACTATGGTGGCATCGGTGGTAGAGAGTATTTCTAAATTTGTACAGTCAATCTCTGTTACCGTGATGGCCAAAAGGTCACTCACGCAACCATTGAGCGTTTGGTTCACATAATAAGTCGTACCGTCAACCAATACCGTTGTATTGGGTATGGTCATCGTTCCGGCCGCATCACTGTACCAAGTCAGGTTTCCGCCAAATACAACCAAATCTGCCAGGGTATCACCCGGTTCAAAGAATTGGTCTTCGTCACCTCCGGGTGCTGCCGTATAATTTGCACAGTTTATCACCGCTAAATCTATTGTTAATGTATATGCTGTCGATGGCGAATCGGAAGTCGATATGACTATG
>NZ_JCBCCK010000169.1:0-2051 GCF_059864935.1 Planktosalinus sp. | reverse complement strand
CCAACTTTTAAAGCTTCACCTAGTTTCATAAAACCGCCATTGCCCTGACGGTATGCTTTGATTGCCGAAAAAAGTAAAAAAATGGTTATAGCCATACTCACTATGCTTATCATCCAGCTTTTTTGAATGTTTGCCACATACATAACAACCATTAAAAGAATAGATACTAGTGCCAGTAAAAGACCGTAATTAACTGCAATTTGTTTTAAAGAAGATTTTTGGTTTTCCATTATATAGAGATTTTGGTTTGGTCAGTTAGTAGACAAAGATAGGAAATCGTTACACAAAATTCCCGAGAAGGTACGAATCTTAATATTAAAATTTCAAACACATTTTTTTCAAAACTTTTATTGCTCAATTCAAAATAATGCTTAAATTTGCAACCTCAAAATAGCGAGGATTTTAAAGCATTATATCATGAAACAAGGAATTCACCCGGAAAATTACAGATTAGTAGCATTCAAAGACATGTCAAACGAAGACGTGTTTCTTACTAAATCTACTGCCGATACCAAGGAGACCATTGAAGTGGATGGCGTTGAATATCCATTGGTGAAGCTGGAGATTTCCAGATCTTCTCATCCATATTATACCGGTAAATCGAAACTGGTTGATACTGCCGGTCGTATCGATAAATTCAAAAACAAATACTCAAAATTCAAGAAATAATTATTTCGCATTATACTTATCTAAAAGCCTTCGGTGAATCGAAGGCTTTTTTTATTGCCAAAATCACCAATTTTTCAATACTTTTACTGAACATTGAAGCACATCAACCATGAATTTTATATTATTTGACGGCCCGGAGCGCAACCACTTGTTGCCGTTTACCTATACACGACCCGTTGCAGACATCAGAGTGGGGATTTTAAGCTTACGCGAAAAGTGGGAAAAGTATCTTAACGCTTCCACGACCACACAGACCCAAGACTATCTCTCGGAAAAGTTTATACAAACCACGCTCGATAAAAACATACTCATCAATCCGGCTTATCTGCCCACAGTAAATCTGGCAGGAATCGTAAATAGCCTCAAGGAAAATCAGGCGTTGTTTGAGAATGACCGACCCATTGCTTATTTTCTTACTAAAAATCAGGAGGTCAACTTTGATGATTTCGAAGTCATTCAATACACGCATGATGATTTGCTTAAAATCTCCAATACCTGGGATATTTTTCGATTAAATGGCGAAGCTATTGAACGAGACTTTAAATTGCTCACTCAAGGTCGAAAATCACAACCCATACCTGACAGCGTTTTTTGCGTTAATAAAGAAAATATCTTCCTTGAAGAAGGTGCCAAAGTAGTTCTGTCTTCGCTTAATGCAAGTTCAGGACCCATTTACATTGGCAAAGATGCCGAAATCATGGAAGCCTGTGCTGTTCGCGGACCGTTTGCCTTGTGTGACCATGCTACTTTAAAAATGGGAGCTAAAATCTATGGACCCACCACGGTTGGTCCTCACAGCAAAGTGGGTGGAGAAGTAAACAACTCGGTGGTTTTTGGGTATTCAAACAAAGCTCATGATGGCTTTTTAGGCAACTCAGTGATTGGCGAGTGGTGTAACCTGGGTGCAGACACCAACAATTCCAATTTGAAAAATAATTATGCCGAAGTGCGGTTATGGAACTATGAAACCGAGAATTTTGCCAGCACAGGTCTTCAGTTTTGCGGACTGATGATGGGTGACCACAGCAAGTGTGGCATCAACACTATGTTCAATACCGGAACTGTAGTGGGAGTAAGCGCTAATATTTTTGGAAGCGGTTTTCCACGAAATTTTATCCCGAGTTTCAGTTGGGGTGGTGCAGCAGGTATGACTACCTTTAAAACTGATAAAGCCTTTGAAGTGGCTCGCGAAGTTATGAAGAGAAGGAACCTGGAGCTTACACAAACAGAAGAAAAGATTTTGGAGCATGTTTTTGAAATCACAGCAAAATTCCGCAGAAGCTAATTTTTACAAGCTGTTGTTTTTATAGTGGTAGTGCCCTAATATATTAGGGCACCACAGTAAAAACAATAAAAATCAAAAAGTAAAAGCGTAATATATT
>NZ_JCBCCK010000007.1:0-6441 GCF_059864935.1 Planktosalinus sp. | reverse complement strand
TCCAAGCGCGAATCTTTCACTTCATACAAACTCCTGAACAAGCCTGAAAATCCCAACACACTTAGAAATCGAATCATTTTAAATGTAAAATGATGCACACTTTCCGGATCAAACAAAAACAAAAATGGGCGTATGAGCAGTTTATACATAGTCTTCAATTGTGGCTGTAAAAATAAGGAAATCACTCCAACTGCAAGCTCCTGAATGCTTTTAATATTTCAACACTGATACTTGTCATACACTCCCGAAAAAAAATTTATTAAATTTGGTAGAGTATATTATCACTATGGCTGAAAACGAAACATTAATTCAGAAACTGACCACATTTTTTGAAGAAATTGGCGAAATGGCGCGTTTTGCAGGACGCTATTTCAAAGAAGCTGTTTCTCCGCCTTTTGAGTTTAAAGAACTGCTCAAGCAATGCTACTATATGGGCAATAAGTCCTTTTTTCTGGTAGCGGTAACAGGATTGATACTGGGAGTGGTTTTTACCCTGCAAACCCGCCCTACCCTGGAAGAGTTTGGTGCAGTAGCCTGGATGCCGTCTATGATAAGCATTTCAATTGTAAGGGAAATTGGTCCGGTAATTATAGCATTAATATGTGCAGGTAGAATTGGTTCAAGTATCGGTGCCGAATTGGGTTCAATGCGCGTGACAGAACAAATTGACGCCATGGAAGTTTCGGGCACAAACCCGTTTAAATTTCTTGTGGTTACCCGAATTACCGCTACGACCTTAATGATTCCGTTGCTGGTTATTTTAGGTGATTTTATTGCTTTGATCGGTTCCGCTTTTGTCGAAAACATTAAAGGAGCGGTGACTTTTCAACTCTATTTCAATCAGGCATTTGATGCATTAAAATTCAGTGATTTGTTACCAGCAACTGCCAAAACATTTTTATTTGGTTTTGCCATAGGTCTGGTGGGGTGTTTTAAAGGATAT
The DNA here is from genome assembly GCF_059864935.1 of Planktosalinus sp. NCBI lineage: Bacteria > Pseudomonadati > Bacteroidota > Flavobacteriia > Flavobacteriales > Flavobacteriaceae > Planktosalinus > Planktosalinus sp. The sequence continues at coordinate 5,498 of NZ_JCBCCK010000007.1, read as the reverse complement.
TACAGTAAAAAAGGAACTGCCGGTGTAGGTAAAGCCTCCAATTCAGCAGTAGTTTTCACTTCAATGCTGTTGTTTATAATTGACTTTGTGGCCGTTTTTGTAACCGATTTGATTTATCAGTAAATGAAAGTAAGCAGCAAACATAATCCGGAAAATGGTGAAGTGGTTCTGAAGATTGAGAACATCTTCAAAGCATTTGGTGACAATAAAGTGTTGAATGGTTTTAGTTTACACCTAAAAAAAGGTGAAAATCTCGTGTTGATGGGGCGTTCGGGCTCCGGAAAATCAGTGATGATTAAATGTCTGGTTGGTTTACTGCAACCTGACAGTGGACTTATCGAAATTTTGGGCAAAGACATCAGTAAACTGGAACAAAAAGAGATGGATGATTTGCGTACCAAAATTGGATTTCTTTTTCAGGGTAGTGCGCTGTATGACTCGATGACTGTGAGGGAAAACCTGGAATTTCCATTAAGGAGGCACACTAAAAAACTATCAACAAAAGAAGTGGATGAACTTGTTTTTGAAGCATTGGAAAGTGTGGGTTTAAAACATACCGTTGACCTGATGCCTGCCGAACTTTCCGGTGGAATGCAACGCAGGATTGCACTGGCACGCGCCTTGATTTTAAAGCCAAAAATCATTATCTATGACGAACCCACCACTGGTCTGGATCCCATTACCTCTAAGGAAATCATTGAACTGATGAACAGCATTCAGGAAAAATATGAAACTTCATCGCTCATAATCACTCATGATGTGGATTGCGCACGAGTGGTATCAAACCGAATAGTTTTATTGCTCGACGGTGTCAATTATGCCGAGGGCACTTTTGAAGAATTATTCACGTCAAATGATGAAAAGATAAAAGCATTTTTTAAATAGAAAATTATGAGTAAATCATCACAAAATCTGAGACTGGGCATTTTTGTTTTTGCCGGATTGTTTTTGTTTATCCTTGCGGTTTACCTGATGGGAAACCGCCAAAATATGTTTGGAAACAATGTGAAAATAAGTTCGGTGTTTAAAAACGTAAACGGCTTGCAAATGGGTAACAATGTGCGTTTTGCAGGAGTAAACGTGGGAACAGTAAGGGGCATCACTATATTGAGTGATACTGCTATATGTGTCGATATGTTTATCTCAGAAAAAACAGCTCACCTAATTAAAAAGAATGCACTGGCAACCATTAGTTCAGACGGACTGGTAGGGAGCATGATTGTCAATATCATACCTAACGAAACACCAATTTCTCAAAGTATTGAATTTGGCGATACCATAAATTCCATTAGTAAAATTGCCACTGCTGATATGCTTACAACACTTAACACGACCAATGAGAATGCAGCTTTGCTTACACAGGATTTACTTAGAATTACCAATACCATCAATAAGGGTGAAGGATTGCTTGGAGCACTGATTAAAGATGAAGATATGGTCAATGATGTAAAACAAAGTCTCAGCAATTTAAAGGCTACCACAACTGAAGCAAAAACTACTATGCACAGGCTTAACCAAATGATTGCCTCCATAAATTTTGACGAAAGTGTCGCCGCTATGCTGCTTAATGACAAGGAAAGTGCGGAACAGCTGGCAACTGTATTTGACAACCTGGAGTTTTCAGCCAAGCAGATTGAAGCACTCACCAAAAACCTGAATGATTACTCTGAATCAATCAGGCAAAGTGACGGGCTTCTCAATTATGCCATTTATGACACTACTGTAGTAAAAAGTCTGGATGCCACCTTAAAAAATGTGGAAGAAGCCAGCGAAAAACTCAATGTAAATATGGAAGCCATGCGTCATAACTTTTTGCTGAGAGGGTATTTCAGAAAGTTGGAACGTCAGGAAGCAAGAGAACAACGCAGACAAAAATAAACGTTATGAAAATTGAACATCTGGATGAACGCGTCAACGAGTACAAAAATTCCATCAAAATCGTGGTGGAAAAGCGACTGCTTTGGAAAAGTAAAATCAAAAAACTAATTGTCAACAGCCTTAAAAAAGCAGAAGAAAAATACCCGATTGGCTGGCAGGTACAGGAACTCAACTGGATACACAGCAATGAGGCTGTGAATATTACTTTTGATTCCTTTCCACCGGATATGATTGAGCTGACCAATCAACTGCCCACTTATCAATTTTTACAAGGCTCATCACTGGTGTTTACACAACTGCACAATGGCGATGTTAATATATTAATCCTGTTTGCCATACCGGAACGCTCATTACCAACAGAAGACGATTCAGAAGAACTGGGCACTTACTCTCCTGAGGTGATTACTGAAACTTTTATAGCAGAAAAAATTGACGCATTCCTTAAAGAAATAATCAAAAGAGATGTTCCAAGCCCGGTTGGAAAAATGGGTTTTAGTAAGGAAAAAAATTAAGGTGCATCCAGCAGTAAGCTTTTCAGCTTTGCCAGCAATATCACTTCAGATTTATTTTTATCTGCAAAAGAAGAGGCAATCCCGTCAGCTGTTTTCCAAATCAAGTTTTTGATGAAGGGCGAAAACAAACCGTTGGATTTTATCAAATAAGCCCGGAAGCTTTCAAAACATTCTTCGGCATCGGCTTTAGCTTCTACAAGGCTGTCAAAAACATCAAAAACTTGTTCGGTTTGAGATCTATCAAGTACTTTATTTGACTCCCATTCTTTTCGAATAATTGCTTTAAAATATGCAATTTCCTCCCCTACCACGACTTTGTCTACTGACGCAACTGAATAAAACAGTTTGCCAAGATTTATATTGAACTCTTCGTCTCCTTTAAAATAAGCATTCATAATACACAAAAGTTTATTTATTCGCTCCTTATTTAATCAATACTTCACTTCAAATCAATTTCAGAGCTATTTCAAATTTAAAAGCCCATTTAAAAATGTTTTTGCTAACTTTATATTCTAAAGAAAATTAACTAAAAATTACGCTACAAAAGTAAATCGAGTGCGTTGTAAAGTAAATGATATAAATCATAAAAGGTGACTTTAATCATAGATGTGTGTCTTGATAACAGGTAACTTTGATTAAAACCAAAACCATGAGAAAAATAGTCCTTCCAACCGATTTGTCTGATAACGCCTTAAACGCCCTGGAGTATGCTGTGTCTTTGTTTAACGAGCCCAGTAAGTTTTATTTGCTCCATGCTTATGCCGATCAGATTTACGGACCGGAAACGCTTGACTTTTCTGATGAAGAAATTGAAAACAAAAAGAGGGGCACCCATCACAACTGCACCACTTTCCTTACTCCAATAATTGAAAATATTATAAAAAAATTTCCTGACTGCAAGCACGAATTTGAAGTCATGCCCAAATGCGGTTATTTGATTGACGAAATCAACCACCTGGTGGACAAGGAAAATATCGACATTGTGGCAATGGGCACCCGCGGGAGAACCAACGATCGGAACATCACCTTTGGAAGCAACACCCTTCAGGTAATTAAACTAGTTAAATGTCCTGTGCTTTGTGTTCCCGAAAATTTTAAATTTAAAGCTCCTAAAAAACTTTTATTTCCCACCAACTATATGATTCCTTATCAAAAAAGGGAACTCAAAATTGTCGATGAAATTTGCAACTATTACAAGGCCGAAACCCACGTTTTGTTTGTTTCCAATTTTGGCTTAATTTCAAAAAGACAACTGTCCAATCAAACCCTGTTAAAAAAATTACTTGATGTGGAGCGCATTCATTTTCATCAGGTTGAAATAAGCAGTAAAACCAATATTATCAATGAAACCATTGAAAGCATGGACATCAACCTGTTGGTGATGGTAAATTCCAGATACAGTTATCTGGAAAGCCTGATGGTGGACTCCACCATTGATAAAATAGGGTTACAACCCAAAATACCTTTTTTAATTTTACAAAACTATTTGAGAAACTAATTTTTGTGTGATGAAAAAAATAATCCTTCCCACCGACTTTTCAGAAAATTCATACAATGCCATTGCTTATGCGCTGGAGCTGTTTAAAAATGAAGACTGCACCTTTTACCTTCTAAACACTTATACCCCCATTTTGTATGACAGTGAATATATGTATTACACCCCTACTATGTCCATTGACGAGATATACAAAACCAATTCCATTAAAGGACTGGATCGGCTTCAAAGACGTATAAAAAAGGACTTTAGCAACCCAAAACACAGCTTTAAAAAAATATCGGTTTTTAATTTTCTGACTGACGAAATCAACGAGCAGGTGGAAGAAAAAGGTATTGACCTGGTTGTAATGGGAACACAAGGTGCTACAGGAGCCAAGGAAATATTATTTGGCTCACAAACCATTCACACCATAAAAAAAGCCAAGTGCCCTGTACTTGCCATTCCGTCAGAATATGAGTTTATATCCTTAAAAAACATTTTATTACCTTCTGACCTCAGTATCGGGTTTCAGGAAAATCAGTTGAAGCTCCTGCGCACACTCGCCCTGGCAAATAAAATCGATTTGCATATTTTGCACATTATGGAAGGTGATGCACTCACTCCAGTTCAAGAGGAAGGCAAACAAGAGCTATTCAAATATTTCAAGGATGCTTCATTGCATTTTCATATTGAAAAGGGAGATGACATTCAGAAGGGAATTTTGGAGTTTCAAAAGAACAATCCGGTGGAAATTCTATGCATGATCAACAACAAACATTCATTTTTCGAAAACCTGTTTTTCAGGCCGGTAGTACACAAAGTGGGCTTTCAGGTAAAAGTTCCCTTTTTGGTAATTCCTTCCGGAAAATTCAGTACGCGTAGTTTAATATAAAAAATATTCAATGAAAACCATTCTCTTGCCCACTGATTTTTCAGAAAATGCACTCAATGCCATCAAATATGCCGTTGCTATGTACCGTGATGAATCTTGTGAGTTTTTACTGCTTCATGCATACCCTGTAAATGATTATGTTGAAGGAAGCACGTTTGAAGCTTCTCCAATTGCGTCAAAACTCAAGGAAGCCAAAGAAAAATATGAACGCTGGTTAAATGATTTAAAAAACATTTTGACTGCATCCAATGAAAACGGAAATCACAATTTCCAAATCGTTGCAAAAAACCAAACCATAATAGATGCTATTCAGGAAGAAATCATTACCAGAAATGTGGCCCTCGTTGCTATTGGCACACAAGGAGCCACAGGAAGGTATGAGCTTGATTTTGGCAGCAATACCATTGAAATTATTGAAAAAATCAAGAACTGTCCCGTTCTTGCCATTCCCAGAAATGAGCGATTCACCGGTTTAAACGAAATCGTTTTGGCCAACGGTTATAAGCTGAAAAACGAAGCTGAAGATTTTAAGTTTTTATTTCATTTGTCGAAAAAATTCGATGCGCCTGTCAGGGTTTTAAACATTTCTGAAACCGGAGGATTAAGCCCATTTCAGGAAGAAAATCAATCTATTGTGAAAAAATTACTCAACGAAACAGAACATTCTTTTCATATGTTGGAGCACGTTTCTGTTCCTGTAGGGATTTATTGCTTCAGTGAAAGTAGAAATAGCGATATG
>NZ_JCBCCK010000004.1:0-3793 GCF_059864935.1 Planktosalinus sp. | reverse complement strand
AAAGACCTCCCAATAAAGTGCACCGGTTATACACCTTGTTTCAGAAGGGAAGCCGGAAGCTATGGCGCCCACGTTCGTGGCCTAAACCGTTTGCACCAGTTTGACAAAGTGGAGATTGTTAGAATTGAGCATCCATCAAATTCACACCAAGCATTGGACGGCATGGTGGAACACGTCAAAGAACTCCTCAACGAACTAAAACTCCCCTACCGTATTTTAAGACTGTGTGGTGGCGATTTGGGCTTTACCTCTGTGCTCACTTATGATTTTGAAGTGTTTTCAACTGCTCAGGATCGTTGGCTGGAAATTTCATCGGTTTCCAATTTTGAAACCTTTCAGGCCAACCGATTGAAATTGCGTTTTAGGGATGAAAACGGAAAAACCCAACTGGCACACACCCTCAACGGCAGTGCTTTGGCACTTCCGCGTGTATTGGCAGGCATACTTGAAAACTACCAAACTCCGGAAGGAATTAAAATCCCTGATGTATTGGTGCCTTATTGTGGGTTTGAAACAATTGATTAGAAGCCTCCCCCAGCTCCTCCAACCGCGTGCGCTAAAGCTTTAGCGCCGTGCCGTCGGCAAGCCTAAGGCGGCCGATGGGTGGCACAAGGAGGGGAGTTTCCTTTTCTAAGACATTCGTGCACCTGACCGCCGAAGGCTGTTTAGTGGCATTTTTATCGGGAATGCTGAGTCAAAAATATTCCTAACATATCTATAACTACATTACTTCATACATTTTCCTATATTTACCAAAAAGTAACTTTATGCGTTTTTGGATTGTCACTGTTTTTATTCTTTTGGGTTTTGCGGGGTTTTCGCAAAATGAAACCCTGGCCAAGCATTATTTTGACCGTGGTGATTTTGAAAGGGCATTGCCTATATACAAATCGCTTTTTGAGAGCAATCCCAATAACAACAATTTCTTTTTAGGATACATCGCCACTTTACAACAACTCGAAGATTTTGAAGAGGCTAAAAAATTACTTGAAGAAAAGCTCAATGCCACCCGAAGTCATCCTATTTATTTAATCGAAATGGGAAGAAATTACCTCATCGAAAGTAAACCTGATGAAGCCCAACCTTATTTTAGGGCAGCCATTGCAGCGATTGACGAAAACCCGCGAATGACCCACACCATCGCCGGTACTTTTGAAAGACACAGCCTCCTTGACCTGGCTATTGAAGCCTATGAAAAAGGAATGGTGCTTGACCCACAACAAAATTTCAATCACCAATTGGCAAATATATACGGTGAGCAGGGCAATCTTGAGAAAATGTTTGAAAGTTACCTGAATTTGATAGAAACCAATCCGTCGTTTTTGATTGCAGCCCAACGTAACTTTAGCCGGTACGTCACCGAAGACCCGTTAAATGAAGCCAACGACTTATTACGAAAAGCACTTTTAAGACGCTCACAAAACAATCCGGATCTTTTTTACAACCAGTTGTTAAGTTGGTTGTTCATTCAACAAAAACAATATGACCGGGCATTTACTCAGGAAAAGGCCATTTTCAGACGCACTTTTGAGGGACTGAACGAAATGATGGACCTTGCCTATATCGCTATGGATAACAACGATTATCCCATAGCTCGTGAAATTCTAGATTTTATTGTGGGAAATTCTACTTCAGAAAACACAAAACTACAGGCCTATCAAAACCTGATGGAAATTGAAGTGCGCACCGCCACAAAAGCCACTTATCCCGATGTTCAGAAAAAGTATGAAAACCTAATTCAAATGTATGGCGCAGACGGTCGCACCTTTGAACTGCAACTCGATTACAATAAATTTCTGGCATTCAACAACGACAAAAAAAATAGTGCCATAGAAAATCTCAGAAAGCTCAGTAGTGAAAACCTGAGTCGCTATCAGGAAGCCCGAGTGCTAATGCTATTGGCAGATATATTGGTATATGACGAGAAATTCAACGAGGCATTGATTTATTATTCCCAGATTCAAAACAAGGTGAAAAACGACCCCATAGCACAGGAAGCCCGCTATAAAGTAGCCAGAACCAGCTATTTTAAAGGTGATTTTGCCTGGGCACAAACCCAATTGGACATACTCAAAACCTCCACTTCACAGTTGATTGCCAATGACGCCATGGAGTTGAGCTTGCTTATTAGCGACAACTCCCTGGAAGACAGTTTGCAAACGGCTTTAAAAAAATATGCCCGTGCAGACCTGCTTGACCTTCAGGGAAAACACCAAAAAGCTATCACTATATTAGACGAAATTCTAAGCAACCACGGCGGTGAATCCATTGAAGATGAAGCCATGCTAAAACAAGCCCGTATTTTTGAAAAAACAAAACAGTATGATAAAGCCATTGCCAACTATTTAAAAATCATCGAATTTCACAAACACGACATACTTGCCGACAACGCCTATTTTTTTCTGGCCGAACTCTACAACAAAACCCTGAAACAGCCCGAAAAAGCGAAGGAATTTTATGAGCAAATCATTTTTAACCATCAGGATTCCATCTTTTTTGTAGAAGCCCGAAAACAATACCGAAGCATCAGGGGAGACGCGATTAATTAAAAGCCCCCACCCTGCTTCCCCTATGAGAAGAGACGTAATATATTACGTCTCAACTAAAATCAATAAATAAACAAATGCATATCTACAACGTCACCATAAACATAGAAGAAGAAATCCACGACCGCTGGCTGAAATGGATGAATGAGGAACACATCCCCGATATGCTGGCCACAGGAAAATTCACCGCTGCAAAAATGTGCCGCGTCCTTGTGGAAGAAGAAATGGGCGGACTTACCTATGCCGTGCAATACACCACAGACAGCAAAGAAACCTTGGAAAAATACTACCGTGAAGACGCAGAACGCTTGCGCTCAAAAAGCAAACCCTTTGAAGGTAAATTTGTAGCTTTCAGGACAGAACTGCAAATTATCAGTGAACAATCCTCACCCCCCGACCCCCTCTCCAAAGGAGAGGGGGAGAAAAATCCAATTAAAAATGGCCGATGAGAAAATATTACAAAAAAGACCTAAGAGCAAAAAATACTGAAAGTGCTTCAACCGAAAATAAAGACATTGAAGTAAGTGCTAAAAAACATCTTGGTCAACATTTCTTGAAAGACGAAAACATCGCCAAAAAAATAGCTGACACACTTACATTAAAAGGCTATAAAGAGGTCATCGAAATTGGCCCGGGTATGGGCATACTCACCAAATACCTGATTCAAAAAGACATCAACCTCATTGCGATGGATATCGACACAGAATCTGTAGCTTATTTAAAAACCACCTTTACTTCACAACACAGCGAGCTGCTTGAAAACAAAAAATTCAAAGTGGTGGAAGCCGATTTTTTAAAAATTGACTTGTCAGATTATTACAGGGATACACAGTTTGCCATCACCGGTAATTTTCCATACAATATTTCTTCGCAAATCGTTTTTAAAGCTTTGGAGTGGCGCCACCAAATTCCCGAATTTACCGGTATGTTTCAAAAAGAGGTCGCCCAGCGCATTTGTGAAAAGCCGGGCAGCAAGGCCTATGGCATACTTTCGGTGCTGGTGCAAGCGTTCTTTACAGCTGAATATTTATTTACTGTTCCGCCGGTTGTGTTCAGTCCGCCACCCAAAGTGGACAGCGGGGTGCTGCGCCTCATTCGAAAGGAAAATTTTACCCTCCCCTGCAATGAAAAATTGTTTTTCACCGTGGTGAAAACTGCTTTCGGTCAGCGCCGAAAAACATTGAGGAACAGCTTAAAATCTTTCGCTTTAAGCGAAAATTTAAAAGAAGACACTATCTTTGACAAAC
>NZ_JCBCCK010000003.1:0-9412 GCF_059864935.1 Planktosalinus sp. | reverse complement strand
ATGGTGTGCTTGCTCATCCAACCTCATAGCCTCTTATGCAGTTCCTGTTCGTCAGAACCAACCACGCAGTCTGGCTTACTTCAGTCCTGACCTCACGGTCAGCAACCTTGCCACTTGCTTTGCTTCAGGACGTCACTCCTGTGCATCGGGGACTTTCACCCTTTGGGTTATTCAAATCAATGAACTATATTTACCATTCAAGGCACACACAGCGTATATAACTTATGGCGGATAAAGTGGTAAATTCAAGCTTTGTGCATTTAAGTAAGTTTGTTACTAGCGGAAAAGAAAGTGCTTCGAAAACCGCCACAAGCCATATAAGCGAAACGTTTTAGCACACATATGAGAAAATCTATTTATTTAATTGTTCTATTTGTTTTCTTGTCATTATCCGGTTGGTCACAGGATTTTGAAAAAGTGGATTCCATTGTTTCAAATTATCCAGATAAATTCCGTTCCACATCTAAACTAGCCAAAAGAATTTCGTCAGATTTTACTAATGACTATGAGAAAGTCAGAGCAGTTTACACTTGGATCACTAATAACGTAGTTTATGACCCGAAAGAGTATGGCAAATACAACTTTGAATATTCCAACAATCAAGAATATGCAGAAAAAGATAAAAAACATAAAAACAAACTTTCATCAAGAGTTATAAGAAAAGGTAAGGCTGTATGTGAAGGATACTCCACCCTATTTACCGCCATCTGTGATGATTTGAATATAGTATCAAAAGTTGTCACAGGTAGTTCGAAAACGGGGGTTAAGGATATTGGCAAAAGATACTACTCTGACCATGCCTGGAATATTGTTCAAATTGATAATAACAAATATCTTATTGATGCAACTTGGGGGGCAGGAACCTATAATAACTATTTCCAAAAAAAGGTTAACTTCTTTTATTTTTTGACGGACCCGAACCTTTTTATAAAAACACACTATCCAGATCACTTTGAAAATGCACTTTTAGAAATTGAAGTTGACAGGCAGGAATTTTTAAATGGACCTCTTTTTTACAACTTTGATTTTGTATTAATCAATCCCATGGATGGAATTATAAAGCGGGGACAGACCGACAAGATTAGATTTGTTTTTCAAACCGACAATAACGTAAACTCCATTTCCTATAGAGCCCATAGGAAGATTTATCAGATCTCTAAATTTGTAAAAGATGAATTTTTAGAATTTGAAGTAGATATATCACACCTTCAGAGGGAAAAAGATTTGATTCTTTTTTTTGATAATAAACCCGTTATTGCTTTCAAAATAAAGTAAAATAAATACGTGTGATTGACCATTCAAACCTTATTGTTACTGCCTGGCACAATGATTTGTTGGTGGGCGTTGCTCGCTCGATAACAGACTGGGCCTGGTGTTGCTATTTATCAGACCTTGCTGTGAGAAGTGAATACAAAAAATGTGGAGTTGGCAGCCAACTTATTCAAATGACCAAAGAAAAAGTTGGTGAACAATCCATGGTATTGCTTCTATCTGTACCAACTGCAATGAACTATTACCCGAAAATGGGGTTTGTAAAACAAGAAAGTAGTTTTATTATGAACAGAGCCCCATGGAAATAACACCTATTGAACATTTCACCAAATGGATTAAAGAAGAACTTCGCTTGTCAAAAGCTAGAATACCTACTGCTTGCTGCCTTTCAACTAACGGCATAGACGGTTTTCCAAATGCAAGGTTTGTTTCATTCAAAGACGTAGCAGAAAATAAATTTATAATAACGGGTCCTTTAACATCACGAAAAGGGATTGAAATAGACACTTCCAACAAAGTGGCATTGACCTTTTGGTGGACAGAAACAGAAAGACAAGTGAGGGTTCAAGGCAATGCTACTAAAATTGACGAGCACCTTGCTGATAAATACTTTGAAGAACGCAACAGGGACAGTCAAATCGTTTCCATAGTAAGTGAACAAGGACAAGAAGTGGCTAACATTGAAACCCTTACCGAAATGTATGAAAACATGGAGGTGAAATTTTCAGGCAAGCCTTTGGCAAGGCCTGAAAATTGGGGCGGGTTTGCAATCGAGCCCATAAGAATAGAATTTTTGGAATTTAAACCCACACGCTTTCACGACAGAAAATTGTATGAACTGAAAAACGGGAAGTGGACGATAAAGCAATTACAACCTTGATAAGAAGATTGTCGTCTAAGAAATCTTTTTATCAATACAGTTTCCTCTGTAAATTATACCCATCTCAATGACAAACAAAGAAAAACTCCGCCTAATCAAAATAGCCCACACCGCTATTTGGGTGTTTTTTAATGTGGTTGTTTTTTATATGCTTTATGCTGTAATTGTCAACAAAATTGACATTTGGCTTTGGGTGGGTTATGGCATCATTTTACTTGAAGGATTCATATTACTGGCTTTTAAAATGTATTGTCCCCTTACGGTTTGGGCCAGAACGTATTCTGACTCAACCAAAGACAACTTTGACATTTATTTGCCCAATTGGCTCGCCAGGCACAACAAATTGATTTATACTGTAATTATGATTGGGATTTTGATTTTGACAATCATCCGGTTATTGCCATAAACCCCAACTTTTCTCAAAATATTTCCAACATTATCATTGCCCAATCCTGAACCAATACCTATTTTTGTTTATCAAAATTTACATCCATGAAACCCGACTTATTCGAAGCACCCGATTATTACAACCTTGACGAATTATTAAGCGATGAACACAAGCTGGTGCGCGATGCCGCCCGCGAGTGGGTAAAACGCGATGTGTCCCCCATCATTGAGGAGTATGCCCAAAAGGCTGAGTTTCCCACACAAATCATCAAAGGTTTGGCTGATATTGGTGCTTTTGGCCCCTACATTCCTGAAGAATATGGCGGTGCAGGACTTGATCAGATTTCGTATGGTTTGATTATGCAGGAAATCGAAAGAGGGGATAGCGGTGTGCGTTCAACAGCCTCAGTACAATCTTCTTTAGTGATGTATCCCATCTGGAAATATGGCAATGAAGAACAACGTCAAAAATTCCTTCCAAAACTGGCAAGCGGTGAGTGGATGGGTTGTTTCGGTTTAACCGAACCTGATCACGGCAGTAACCCAGCCGGTATGACCACCAACTTTAAAGACAAAGGAGATCACTATTTACTCAACGGCGCAAAGATGTGGATATCCAATGCACCTTTTGCACAGGTGGCGGTAGTATGGGCCAAAGATGAAAGCGGAAGAATTCACGGGTTGATTGTAGAACGCGGTATGGAAGGCTTCTCAACTCCTGAAACCCACAACAAATGGTCACTGCGCGCTTCAGCCACCGGCGAACTGATATTTGACAATGTCAAAGTTCCTAAAGAGAATTTATTGCCCAACAAATCAGGTTTGGGGGCACCTCTGGGCTGTTTGGATTCTGCACGCTATGGTATTGCCTGGGGAGCCATAGGTGCCGCCATGGATTGTTATGACACGGCTTTAAGATATTCCAAAGAGCGTATGCAGTTTGGAAAACCCATCGGCCAATTTCAACTGCAACAAAAGAAGCTCGCCGAAATGATTACCGAAATTACCAAAGCCCAGTTATTGACTTGGCGATTGGGTGTTTTAAGAAACGAAAATAAAGCCACTTCGGCACAAATCTCTATGGCCAAACGCAACAATGTGGATATGGCCATCAACATTGCCCGTGAAGCCCGTCAGATTCTCGGCGGAATGGGAATCACCGGTGAGTACAGTATTATGCGTCACTCCATGAACCTGGAAAGTGTCATAACTTATGAAGGGACACATGATATACACTTATTGATTACAGGGCTGGATATCACAGGATTGAATGCTTTTAAATAACAAAAAGTGAAAGAATCCACTAACCATGCTTTTGTCAAGCTTGTTTGTTTCTAAAGCAGTTTTACACAGGTCAAACCCATAGAATAGGTACTTATTGATCATTCTACTAATGAAACATAGTTTGATAGTGATTTTCCTCCCACATCCTTAAGAATGTCGCAATAGAGTGTTATTGTTGATGAATCAACAATTTTAAAGTCTTTTTCTGTAGGTTTTGAGGGCCTGTTGTCCCATACAGTTTTTACTTTTGTTCATATATCGATTTTAGTGGTAAAAACAAGATATAAAATAAACGGGAAATCCAACTAAGGAAATCCCGCTTTTAAATAAGTTTACCGTAAACTAATAGACTACAAACCAATAGTCCAACCCTGAGCCCAAGTTGGGACTCCGGTTCCGTTTCCTGCACCTGTTGCGTTATTGTTTTCAGTATAAACATTAGTTACATCAACCGGATCGCCGTTGTTATCTCTACCTTTTGCATTTACATCTGTAATATTGGAAAATTTGACATTGGTAAATAACAAATTGTTTGGAATACCAGCTAGTGTAGCATCGTCTCTTACTTCAATCCCCACAGCCCAGTTGTCTAATACAATGTTGTCAATTTTTCCTCTTGTACCCACTCTAACTAAAATTCCTTGTGGCTCATTTCCTTGATCACCCAAACCAATTAATGTTAGGTTTGTAATTGTTGGATCTGAAATTGGAGTTGCAGTATTGTTAGTATTTAAGTTATCTGCTTCGATACCTCTGTTTCCTCTTCCCAGTCCAAGTTTTCCATACCAGTTGGTGTTGTTTTGACCATTCCATCCTTCAACCCAGTCAAATTGATCATCTTCATTTGCTGTCATTACAAGGTTAGATGCACTTACAGTTCCGCCATAGAACTCTATACCATCATCAGCTCCTGCGTGTATTTGAACGTGGCTGATTACAGTTCCGGATCCAACACCAAAAAGAGATAAACCATTAAACTCTTTTTCACTGTTAAATGCAGCACCTGAATACTCTATTCTTAAGTATCTGATTTCGCCGGAGTTGTCGTCTAATATAGTTCCTCCATATGTCAAGTCGGAAACCTCAGCTTGAGCAGTTGCTCCTCTGTTTGTGGGTGCTTTACCACAAACAACCAGACCGCCCCAGTCACCGGGCTGAGGATTTGATAAACCTGATGTCATTACTACGGGAGCTGCAGCAGTACCGTTTACAAAAATTTGTCCCCCTTGCGCAACTGCAATATAGGCTGATGTTCCACCAATACCTTCAATTTTTGTTCCGGCTGGAATTCTTAACTTACTTCCGTCGGTAACCAAAACTCTTCCGGTTAGTTTATAAACCTGTGAAGGGTCTAAAGTTACATCCTCACCAGCGGGCATATCTCCCTTAAAGTCAGCTGGATTGAATTGAAATCCAGGAGGTGTGTCATCATTTGTATTGTCATCGTCAGACGAACAACTGTTTAGCGTCAAAGCAGCTATAAAAAGCATTGCAGACATTTTTAAAATTGAATTTTTCATTGTTTAAAGTTTAGATTAATGATTAAGTTAAATTGTTATATAATTTTTGGTTTAAAAATTGTAGCCAATACTAAAACCAAGTCCAATACCCCTTTTAAAAGAAAGAATATCGACAACACCAGCTCTGGAATCCTGAGCCCTAATAATATCAGGGTTTAGTAAATTTGAAGCTTTCATACCTATTTGTACTCTGTTTAGTTTTGCGTTTAAAATAAAACGGAGACTTGAATAAGGTTTTTCAAAAATGTTTCCACGACCATTGGTTCCCAGCGAATAGATTCTATCTGAAAAGTAACTGTAAGAGCCTGTCAAAGAAATTGTATGGTTTTCTTTCCAGGAAGTTAAGAAAGTCAAATCCCCATTAATCAAAAGGTCTGAAGCTCCTGAAAATGAATCTTCATTATTTGTAAATTCAACATTGTATCTAGTTTCTCTCCTAATTTTCTCAGAATCCAACTCCTGATAGGTGACCATATATGCAGCATTAAAACCGGCTATAATCTTTTTGCTATTCTCACTGTTATTGTCAAAAATTACTTTTCTTGCTTCCACTTCAATTCCTCCCACATAACCAAAGTCACCGGTGTTAAGAACAGATATGTCATTTGATGAAGAGGCTATGGTAACCTCATTCATTGGGTCTTCAATATATTTTCCAAATACAGTTGTAGAAATAATTTCTTCATCACTGGGGAATAATTCCCATTTAATATCCACATTGTAATCAGTTGAAGGGTACAAATCCGGATTTCCTAATTTAACATCGGCCACATCTTCATAGATAAAAAGAGCTCTCTCTTTAAATTGAGGAAGGGTATAAGTTTTACTGGCCCCAAACCTTAGATTTTGTTTTTCGTTTATAGCATATTTGAAAATTAAGCTTGGTAATATATTTGTTTCATCAAAAGCATCTTCTCCACCATTGTCATCAAGTTGTGTTTTCCAACTTACTTCTTGGTTGACATACTCTCCCCTGATACCTAAAAGCCCTGTAAATTTATCTGAAAGCTTATACTCCAAATTGGCATAGACTCCGTGAACAATTTGCTCTCCACCATAGACTTGAGGGTCTAAAGCATTTGGCACAAATTGATTGCCCCTAAATGTGGCGATATCAAACCAGCCGTTTTGAAAATTCTGTTGATTTAGAAATGCATCTAAATTATAGGGATCAACAATTTCATTTTGACCGTCAGGAAGAATTCTAAAGTTAAATTGGTTTGCTTCAAAATCCCTTTCTTTAAACTTGCCGCTATAACCCAGGGTTATCGTGCCTTTGTTTTCAAAGTCTTCATTGACTCCTAATAAATAACTGATTGATAAATTTCCTGAATATTCAGTTTCAACTAGGCTTTGGAAATATCTATGGTTATCTGAAATTTGGTTTTGTCCAAAGACAAATTCTGAATTATTAACCCCTCTGAAAGTGTTTTGAACGCGATCAGGCATATCGCCGTTAACAGTGTTGTGTGATAAGCCCCAGTTTAACAAGTAATTTTCACCAAACTTATGATTCCCCAAAAGTTGATTTATAAATAAGGTGTTTTTAATAAATGTGGTTCTTCTCAAAAGACCATTATCAAAATCTGCTATATCCACAATAGTACCGCGGAATTCATCCACAGATTGATTGCTTGTATTTATTGCTAAAAAATTATAAGAAATGCGATTGTTTGGATTGATGGAATACACCAAATTGAGCATCCCGCTACTGTTAGTTGTATATTCGTAAGTGTCAAAAGTGAACTGATTTCTTCTAAAGACCCCGTCAGCATCTGCATCAGTTAAAAACCCTTCATCTTTAAATCCATAACTGTTTTTGTGGAAAACGGTTGCAAATAAATTCAATCTACCTTGATTCCCTACTGAAAATGATTTTCCGCCGGAAATTGAAAAACCTAAATCTATTGGGTTTTTTACGGTATTTAGATTTAAACCGTTTTCAAATACAAATTCAGCAAGGGTCTCTGGTTGTTGGGTTATATTCAGCCCCAATTTATCCGGGCCATCCTGAAGGAAAAATGGATTTTTTGATATTGCGTTGGTATTAAAACCGTTTGAAACTTCAGCAGTAAAAAAGCCGGGGCCACTATAGTTTTTTGTGTTAATGTTGATATTTCCACCGGCAAAGTCTCCAAAAACTGATGCATTATATACTTTTTCAATTCCAACAAATTCAATAATGTCTGAACTAAAAATGGACAAGTCCATGTTCTTCTTTTCAGGGTCATTGGAAACTACCGGCAAATTATTCAAAGTTGATGAGTTATATCTATCTCCAAGACCTCTTACAAAAATATTTTGTCCTCCTTGTTTGGAAACACCCACAGTATTGGCAATTGCAGCAGAGGCATCACTTAATCCTTTCCTTGACATCTCTTCTGCGCCAATGCTTTGCTTTAATTCTATGGCATTTTTTCGGTCAAGCATTAAAGCGACTTCAGATGTTTTACGAGTAGTAGTCCTTAGGACTACTTCATCAAGTGTAGCAGAGCTTATACTAAGTGGTATATTTAAATTGGTCACTCTGTTTGATACAACCTCTACATCTTTCAATTCTATACTTTCATACCCCACAAAACTAACAAGTAAGTCATACTTTCCGACAAGAGCATTTTCAAAGGAAAATAAGCCGTCTAAGTCTGAAGTAGTACCCCTGTCTGTCCCCTTAATTACAACTGTAGCAAATGGTAAAGGCTCATTATTAAAGTCACTGTCTGTTACTAAACCTGCAATGGTACCGGTTTCTTGGGATATTAATGTGTTAGTAAAAAATAAAAGAAATATTAAAACTATTTTGTTCATCGGGTTAATTGTAATTTTTATACAAAGAAACCTCCAAACTGTAAAGTTGATGTTATGTGAAATTTAACACTTTGTCACCCTATGGTTAGCTTTAGGTTAATTGGTTTTCTTTTTCTTTACATTAACATTTACTCTATATTATAGTATATTGCGGGATAGTTTTTGAGTGGGTAATGGCGAGAGGTGAGTTTGAAAATTCCAAAAATTGAAAGCACCAAACATCAAATACCAATTAACCAATAACTATTAACCATTTTCAAACAAGAAACAAGAAACCAAAACACGTATGATGCAATGGGAACAACTGCTGTCACTTAAAAAACAAGGTGACAAAGGCAAGCGAATCAGAATAGAAGAAGACGAAACCCGTCTTGCTTTTGAAGTGGATTATGACCGTATTATTTTTTCCTCAGCATTCAGGAGTTTACAAGACAAGACACAGGTAATCCCCCTTTCTAAAACAGATTTTGTCCACACCCGTTTGACTCACAGCCTTGAGGTTTCGGTTGTTGGGCGTTCATTGGGCAGGCAAGCCGGAAAAGCCATTTTGCAAAAACACCCACATTTGAAAGATACTTTAGGTTATCAAATCAATGATTTTGGGGCCATTGTTGCGGCGGCTTCACTTGCTCATGATATTGGTAATCCGCCCTTTGGGCATAGTGGTGAAAAAGCTATTGGTGACTTTTTCCTTAACGGAAAAGGAAAAAGATTCAAACAATATTTAACCGAAAAACAATTTCAGGACTTGATTGACTTTGAAGGCAATGCAAACGGCTTTAAAATCTTAACCCAAAGCCGGGAAGGGGTGGAAGGTGGGCTGCGGCTCACCTATGCTACATTAGGTGCGTTTATGAAATACCCCAAGGAGTCTTTACCCAAAAAACCTACACCTGAAATTTGTGATAAAAAATTTGGTGTATTTCAAAATGATGCTCCGTTTTTTAACGAAGTAGCATCAGAGTTAGGATTGATTAAAAGAGGAAATCAGGAAGATGTTCATTACAACAGGCATCCACTGGCGTTTTTAGTGGAAGCGGCAGATGATATTTGTTACACCATCATCGACTTTGAAGACGGGATCAACCTGGGATGGATTGATGAATCTTTTGCACTGGAATACCTTTCAAAACTCATAAAAGACACCATCAACATAACAAAATACAACCGTTTAAAAAACACTTCAGACAGGATAAGCTATTTGCGTTCGCTTGCAATAAACAGATTGATACAGGATGCGGTTGCTGTTTTTATCGAAAATGAA
>NZ_JCBCCK010000137.1:0-6511 GCF_059864935.1 Planktosalinus sp. | reverse complement strand
ACCCATTCCGTTGAATTTTATATAAAGAAAAGATTAAAACCCCAATTGCATCTCGCAGCCCAAAACGGGTTCGTTTTCAAAAACATCGCTCTTTTTTACAAAAACATCCAAAACGAAATCCCCGATGAACCCCCTGCACTTATTCACGGCGACTTATGGAACGGCAATTATTTGGTGGATAATTCGGGTAATCCCTGCCTGATTGACCCAGCAGTCTGTTTCGCTTCACGCGAAATGGACCTCGCCATGATGCAGCTCTTCGGCGGGTTTTCTGATGAATTGTTTAACGCTTACAATGATGCTTACCCTCTTACAAAAAACTGGAAAACCCGAACTGACTTATGGCAGCTCTACTACCTGCTCGTACACCTCAACCTTTTCGGAAGTGGCTACTACAATCAGGTAAACACCATCATAAGGAAGTATTCCTAAAATATTTTCTACTTTTGTAAAACACCAATAACTAATACACCATTCACAAATAACAAAACACCATGAACGCATACATCTTCCCCGGTCAAGGTGCCCAATTTACCGGAATGGGCAAAGACCTTTACGACCACTCAGAAGTCGCTAAAAAACGCTTTCAGCAAGCCAATGAAATCCTTGGTTTTGACATCACCAAAATCATGTTTGAAGGCACTGCCAACGAACTCAAGGAAACCAAAGTCACCCAGCCGGCTATTTTTTTGCATTCGGTGATACTCGCCGAAGTGCTGGGCGAAAGTTTTAAACCTGATATGGTGGCAGGACACTCGTTGGGAGAATTTTCAGCGCTTGTTGCCAATAAATGTTTAAAGTTTGAAGACGCCTTGTTGTTGGTTTCCAAACGCGCACAAGCCATGCAAAAAGCCTGCGAAATGCAGCCCTCCACCATGGCAGCTGTACTGGGGCTCGAAGACCACATTGTGGAAGCCGTTTGTGCTGATGTGGACGGCGTGGTGGTAGCTGCGAACTACAACTGCCCCGGCCAACTGGTGATTTCAGGAGAAGTAAAAGCCGTGGAAGAAGCCTGCGAACGACTCAAAGAACGAGGTGCCAGACGGGCGTTGTTGTTGCCTGTTGGCGGCGCCTTCCACTCCCCGTTGATGGAACCCGCCCGTGAGGAACTCGCCAAAGCCATTGAAAACACGCCTTTTGCAACCCCCATGTGCCCGGTCTATCAAAACGTAAGCACTTTTGCCGTAACAGACCCTGAGAAAATCAAAGAAAACCTCATCTTCCAACTAACGGCTCCGGTAAAATGGACGCAAAGCGTGCAAAACATGGTCAGCGACGGCGCCACCAAATTCATCGAAGTCGGCCCCGGGAATGTGCTGCAAGGACTGGTCAAAAAAATCCATAAAGATGCTGTGACAGATGCAGCGAGATTTGAATAGAAAAAAACAAGCACCACCCGAGGCCACCGGCCGAACTGTGCGTTAGCTAAATTCCAAAAGTATTGTGGCTGTTATTTAAGCACAGGAGCAGCATCAAGAGATGCAGAGATTGTTTTGGACGGTTAATAAAAATTGTGTTGCTCCGAAGTGAGGACACTTCGGAAAGCGGGTATTACTGATGGGAAGTATGGTTAATTATTTATCCCTCCGCACCTGCTGCTCCCACTTCCAAGCAGAACTTAACGCTTCCTCCAAATCACGTTTAGATTTCCAGCCCAGCTCTTTGTTGGCTTTGGTAGTATCAGCATAAACAGCTATCACATCACCCGGTCGGCGGTCAACCACTTTGTAGTTGAGTGATTTTCCGCTTACTTTTTCAAAAGCCTGTATCACTTCAAAGACTGAGGAACCTTTTCCGGTTCCCACGTTGAACACTTCAAAGGCAGTTTGGTTGTTTTTTTTAAGCAGGCGTTGCAAGGCCACCACATGCGCCTCTGCCAAATCCATCACGTGTATGTAATCACGAATGCAGCTACCGTCTTCAGTGGGATAATCATTTCCGAAAACGGAAAGCTGTTCGCATAATCCAATGGCAGTTTGCGTGATAAACGGCACCAAGTTCTGAGGAACCCCAAGGGGCAACTCCCCTATTTCACAAGATTCATGGGCACCAATAGGGTTAAAATACCGAAGCGCAATGGCTTTTAAGTCAGATACTTTTGTGGTGTCAAAAATGATTTCCTCACTGATTTGCTTGGTGTTCCCGTAAGGCGAATTGGCCACCTTTATAGGAGCGTCTTCGGTAATCGGCAAACTATCGGGTTCACCATAAACGGTACAAGACGAACTGAAAATAAAATTTTGAATATTGTTTTGATTGCACTCCTGAAGCAAATACACCAAGGTATTCAGGTTGTTTTCATAATACAACAATGGATTTTCCACACTTTCACCCACCGCTTTGGAAGCCGCAAAATGGATGATCCCATCAATGTCCTTGTGTGATTTAAAATATTGATGCACCTCGTTTTTATCGCGTAAGTCCAGATATTTGAATTGAGGAGTGATGTCTGTAATATTTGCAATCCCCTCCAAAACATCAATGGACGAATTGGACATATTGTCCACAATCAATACTTCAAAACCGGCTTGTTGCAACGCAACTGCCGTATGCGAACCGATGTACCCTAAACCTCCTGTAACCAGTATTTTCATAGTCCTCCCCCTAGCCCCCTCCAAAGGAGGGGGAATAGTTTATTTTAAAAATTCTATTATAGTATTTGTAATAAACCCAATCTGCTCATCATCTAACTCTGTATGCATTGGCAATGAAATAACTTCCTTCACCAATTGGTTGGTCACCGGAAAATCGGCTTCGTTATAACGACTGTCTTTATAAGCCTTTTGACTGTGCAAAGGTATGGGATAATAAATCCCATGTGGAATTCCTTTTTCCTGAAGGTGTTTTGCCAATTCATCCCTTTTCCCATTGGTGATTTTTATGGTGTATTGATGAAACACATGACAATCGCAGGTGTCGCAAATGCCGTTTGTTTTTGAACAATCTACATTGGTTACTGTCACCGGGGTTTCAATCGCCGGATGGTCTTTCAATGCTGCGGTATATTTTCTGGCCGCCTCCTGACGGGCTTTGTTATATTCATTAAGTTTAGGCAATTTAGCCCGCAATACTGCCGCTTGTATAGAATCCAATCGCGAATTCACACCCACCACATCGTGGTAGTAGCGTTCATACATGCCGTGATTGACAATGCCGCGCAGGGTGTGTGCCAAATCATCGTCATTGGTAAAAATAGCCCCGCCATCACCATAGCATCCTAAGTTTTTGGATGGAAAAAAAGAAGTAGCACCCACATGACCAATCGTTCCGGCTTTCTTTTTGCTTCCGTTTTTAAAGGTATAATTGGCGCCAATGGCTTGTGCATTGTCCTCGATGACATAAAGATTATGCTTTTCGGCGACAGCCATAATGGCGTCCATATTGGCACATTGCCCAAACAAATGCACGGGAACAATGGCTTTTGTTTTTGGGGTAATGGCTTTTTCTATGGCTTCTATATCAATATTAAAATTATCCGGATACACATCTACCAACACCGGGGCCAATTGCAACAAAGCAATCACCTCTACCGTGGCGGCAAAGGTAAAATCGGCTGTGATGACTTCGTCGCCGGGTTTTAAATTGAGGCCCATCATTGCAATTTGAAGTGCGTCTGTGCCGTTAGCACAGGGGATCACGTGTTTTACGCCCAGATAATCTTCCAGTTCTTTTTGAAAGCTGTGTACCTGGGGCCCGTTGACATAAGCGTTATTTTCAAGGACTTCGTTGATTGAGTTTTGGACTTGTTCTTTAATTCCTTCATATTGACCCTTGAGGTCAACCATTTGTAATTTCTTCATAGTTTATAAATAAGGTAGGACAACAAAAATAGGAAATTTCAATACCGGAAACAATGTAATTCTTTAAAGTAACGTATTTTAGCAGGAGATTTTAAACTATGCGGTTTTTGTATTCTACATTGACAAGTGCTTTCCAAGCGGTTTTACCTGTAAGCACGCTGTTTTCAGCTAAAATGAAACTATTTGTGAACGGAAGAAAAACGGTATTCCAAACGCTGCAATCCCAGCTTAGCCCAACTGATAAATCCATTTGGTTTCATTGCGCCTCTCTGGGTGAATATGAACAAGGACTTCCGGTGATGGAAGCTTTGAAAAAAAAATACCCCAATCATAAACTGGTAGTGACATTTTTTTCGCCTTCGGGTTATGAAAACAAAAAAAACAGTTCGATTGGCGATATCACGGTGTACCTTCCACTGGACACAAATAGTAATGTCAACAAGTTCCTGGATTTGGTTAAGCCCGGGATAGCTGTTTTTGTCAAGTATGAATTCTGGCCCAACTATTTGTTGGAACTGAACAAAAGAAATGTTCCATGTTTTTTGATTTCGGCGCTTTTTAGAAAAAAACAAGTTTTTTTTAAGCCCCACGGTTTCTGGATGCGTAAAGTTCTAAAAACGTTTACCCACATTTTTGTTCAGGACGAAAAATCAAAAACACTTTTGGAATCCATTTCCATAAATCAAGTTAGTGTGAGTGGCGACACACGCTATGACCGTGTTTCCAAACAAATTGAAGTTGACAACACCGTCGATTGTATCGAAAATTTTAAAGGCGACAAAATATGCGTAGTAGCCGGAAGCACCTGGCCGGAAGATGAAGCCGTTTTGATTGAATACATTAATGATTCTGAAAACATCAAATTTGTGATAGCTCCCCACAATCTGAAAGCTGATGAAATTGAAAATTTCGTCAAACAAATTGAAAAGAAGGTTATCCGATTTTCTGAAATAGAAGGTAAAAATTTGAATGAGTTTGATGTGTTTGTACTCGACACCATCGGCCTCTTAAAAAAGGTATACAGCTATGCCGATGTGGCTTATGTGGGTGGCGGAATGGGCACTACCGGACTGCACAATATTTTGGAAGCAGCCACTTTTGGCGTTCCAATAGTGATTGGCAAAAACTTTGGCAATTTCCCTGAAGCAAAGGCTTTGCAAAGCCGGGCTGGACTGTTTTCGATATCAGATAAAAACGAATTGAATATTACTTTCGACAAATTATTGAAGGATAAAAACTTCCGTGAAAAAACCGGGATGATCAATGGGCATTTTATCCAAAATCATACCGGCGCAACTGATAACATTTTAAATTATTTAACCAATTTTGTGAATTTTTAATAATTTCCAATCTTTTAATTCCTTAATTTTACAGTCTAATCAAAAATAATCAAGTTATGAAACGAATTGTTTTAATGTTAAGCATCTTAACAATCACCCTTACTGCTTTTACTTCTTGTAGAGAAACAACAACAAAAGAAGTTACAAAAGAAGTACATATTGAAAAAGAAGAGTCCAAGGGAGCACTTGAGCGCGCAGGTGAAAAAGTAGATTCAGAAGTTAATAAGGAAATTGACAAAACCATCGACAAAATTGGCGACGACAATTAATTGCACTTATTTTTTATATTAGTGCAGGTATAAACTAGTGTAGGCTTAGGTTTGCACTAGTTTATTCTTTTTAGCTGATTTTTTAATTCTTTCATGGACTCCTTAAGTTCCTTTAAAAGACTGCTTTCTTCAGTACTTTCAACACCAAAAGTGAGCTTGCTGTTGACCAGCCACAGTTCCTGTATTTCATAAAAATTGACTTCCACGGGGAGGTAGCTCTCGTTAAACGAAATCAGCCTGATTTTATTTTTTCCTTGAATTTTCAGGATTTTCTTGACTAAAATTGAATCTGCCAAAACAACTACATACACGCTGTTGTCCATCACTTCTTCAATTGAGGACACTGCTCTCCCAATCACCCAGTCGCCGGGTCGGATGCGTGGCAACATACTGTCTCCTTCCACCTGAAAACCACGGTAAGTAGCATTTCTGAATTGAGGTAAAGGCAAATCAAATGCCGGCAATTGTTCATACCAGCTGGGGTCCTGAATGTTTTGTGGGTAGCCGGCTGCAGCTTTTTCATTGACAAGCAGTATATTATCAGTCGTTTGTGAGTTTAAAGTAATTACTTTCGGAAAAACAGTAACACTTTCAGCCTTTTTAAGGTATTTATCTTTGCTTTCGCCATAGAGCCACAACGGATTGATTTGAAATTTTTTCATCAATGCCACAACTACTTTCCCAGAAATTTTAGATTTACCGCGTTCAATATCGGCAGTGGTTGTGGGAATTTCAAGCAATTCAGCAAAATTTTGCTGGGTGTATCGCAGTTCTTCACGTAAGTTTTTAAATCGGATGGCTTCAACAGGTGTTTCCGTTTTCATAGGACAATAATTTATTGAATAAAACTAATTATAATTTGGAAATAATCCAACTATTGATGGATTTATTTTAGATTTGTTGATGAATCATGTTAACAATAAAGTTTTTGAATTTGTTAATTTTTTCGAAAATAATAATAACTTTGTGTATTAATAACCAATTAAACTTTTTTGAGATGAAAAAAATATTTCTAAGCGTATTGGCTTTGGTTTTCACTTTTGCAGTAACTTCTTGCAGAGATACTGAAAAGAAAGCTGACGAAAACATGGAAGAACAAGCA
>NZ_JCBCCK010000134.1:0-9014 GCF_059864935.1 Planktosalinus sp. | reverse complement strand
CTAATATTTGTGGTTATAAATATTGCAAATAGTATTAATATTTTTTTCATCTGAATAAAATATTTGTTTAATCCGCTGGGTGAAAAGCTTTCTAATTTGTCAACAAGTTACAAAATAATAGCTTTCAATAGATTATGCTTGCCAGAAAAAGTTTCCTGACCATCACCAAAAGCTATACCTCCATCTAATTTTATAATTAATCTAACACATAAAGCCATTGAAAAAATTGTATATTTGCAGCACTATTTAGAACAAATCTACTTAAGATGATAAAAGTAAGCGATACTGCAAAAACTAAAATCTCCCAGCTTATGGCTGAAGAAGGTTTTAATGTTACCAGCGACTTTGTAAGGGTTGGCGTGAAAAGTGGTGGTTGCTCCGGTTTGTCTTATGAATTGAAGTTTGATAATTCATCCCGTGATGAAGATAAAATTTTTGAAGACAATGCCGTGAAAATCATCATTGATAAAAAAAGTTTTCTTTATCTGGTAGGCACCACGCTGGAATTTAGCGGAGGCCTGAACGGAAAAGGATTTGTTTTCAACAACCCAAACGCTAACCGCACCTGTGGGTGTGGGGAAAGTTTTTCGTTATAAAAGGGTCTAAAAAAACTTAGAAAAATCATTTTTTAGATTTTTTGGATTATTTAAATTATTTAGATTGAAAATTATGTCAAAATATACCGAAGACGACTTACAGAAAGAACTGGAAACCAAAGAATACAAATACGGTTTCTACACAGACATCCTGTCTGACACCTTTCCTGTGGGTTTAAATGAAGAGGTGGTAATGGCCATTTCCAAAAAGAAAGAAGAGCCTGAATGGATGACTGAATGGCGTCTGGAATCCTTTAAATACTGGAAAGAAATGGTTGAACCCGAATGGGCAAACGTGCGTTATAAAAAACCGGATTTTCAAGCGATTTCCTATTACTCGGCACCCAACTCAAAACCAAAATATGACAGCCTCGACGAAGTAGATCCTGAGCTTTTAGACACTTTTAAAAGACTTGGCATATCTCTTGACGAGCAAAAAAAACTGGCCGGTGTTGCTGTTGATATTGTAATGGATTCAGTTTCTGTAGCAACAACGTTTAAGAAAACCCTGGCCGAAAAAGGCATCATTTTCTGTTCCATTTCTGAAGCGATTAAAGAGCATCCTGAACTAGTAAAAAAATATTTAGGTACCGTTGTTCCGCAACGAGACAATTTTTATGCAGCTTTGAATTCAGCCGTGTTTAGTGATGGTTCGTTTTGCTATATCCCTAAAGGTGTGAGATGCCCGATGGAACTTTCTACCTATTTCAGAATCAACCAGGCAGGAACAGGCCAGTTTGAACGAACCCTTGTTATAGCAGATGAAGGTAGCTATGTGAGTTATTTGGAAGGCTGTACAGCACCATCAAGAGATGAGAACCAATTGCACGCTGCCGTCGTAGAGTTAATCGCTTTGGACAATGCCGAAATCAAATATTCAACGGTTCAAAACTGGTATCCAGGTAACAAAGAAGGAAAAGGCGGCGTTTATAACTTCGTAACCAAAAGAGGACTTTGCGAAAAAAACGCAAAAATCTCCTGGACACAAGTAGAAACAGGAAGTGCCATTACATGGAAATACCCGAGTTGTATTTTGAAAGGAGACAACTCTATAGGTGAATTTTACTCCATTGCCGTAACCAATAACTTTCAGCAAGCCGACACCGGAACCAAAATGATCCATCTGGGCAAAAACACCCGGAGCACCATAATTTCCAAAGGTATTTCAGCCGGAGAATCTCAAAATTCATACAGAGGTTTAGTACAAATAAGCCCACGTGCAGATAATGCCAGAAATTTTTCACAATGTGATTCGCTTTTGATGGGAAACAAATGTGGCGCACACACCTTCCCATACATTGAAGCTAAAAATAAAACCGCAAAGATTGAACACGAGGCCACCACTTCAAAAATTGGTGAAGACCAGATTTTTTACTGTAACCAAAGGGGAATTGATACAGAAAAAGCCATTGCGCTTATTGTAAATGGTTTCAGTAAAGAAGTTTTAAACAAACTCCCCATGGAGTTTGCCATTGAGGCACAAAAACTCCTTGAGATTAGTCTTGAAGGTTCTGTAGGATAATCAATAACCAACAAATAACTATTAACCAAATGAAAAAAGTAATTGTTTTATTAAGTGCAGTTTTAATACTGTTTGTTAGCTGTAAAAATGAGGAAATCCTGGAAATCAACGCAGAATTCATTTATCTTGATGATGCTGCCGTACTCAAAGGACCTGATTTTATTTACGGAGTAAAAATTGACGACATGGCTTTAGCGCTTGCTGAACGTGTTAAACCGGTAAAGGTGGAAGAATTTGATATGGTGCCTGTTGTTGTTAAGGGTGTAATTACACAAAAACCCGAAAACACTGAAGGATGGGATCAAATTTTTACTATTAAAGAAATTGTCAGGGTGGGCAAAAGACCCTCACAACCTGACGTAAAACTAGAATAAAAGTTATGTTGCAAATCAAAAATTTACACGCAGGTGTAGAAGAAACAGATATTTTAAAAGGAATCAACTTGGAAGTAAAAGCCGGTGAAGTTCATGCCATTATGGGTCCCAACGGCTCCGGTAAAAGCACACTCGCTTCAGTAATTGCCGGAAAGGAAGAGTTTGATGTCACTGAGGGAAGTATCCTTTTTGAAAATGATGACATCGCAGACCTCGCTCCTGAAGAACGTGCACATAAGGGCATTTTCATGTCGTTTCAATATCCCGTTGAAATTCCCGGTGTATCTGTAACCAATTTCATCAAAACGGCCATCAACGAAACCCGAAAAGCTCAGGGGCTCGAAGATATGCCTGCCAACGAAATGCTGAAAATGATACGGGAAAAAGCTGAGATGTTTGAAATGGACAAAAAGTTTCTGTCACGTTCACTCAACGAAGGTTTTTCCGGGGGAGAGAAAAAGCGAAATGAAATTTTTCAATTGGCAATGCTCGACCCAAAACTGGCTATCCTCGATGAAACTGATTCCGGTCTGGACATTGATGCGTTGCGAGTCGTGGCAAATGGCGTCAACAAATTGAAAAGTGATAAAAACGCCATCGTTGTCATCACCCATTACCAAAGACTTCTTGACCACATTGTCCCGGATTTTGTTCACGTATTATTGGACGGAAAAATAGTAAAAACCGGCACTAAAGAACTGGCCTATGAGCTTGAAGAGCGTGGTTATGACTGGATCAAAGAAGAAGCGAAAGCTGTTTAAAAGTTTAAAGTTTGTGGTTTATAGTTTACTTATTAACCATTAACTTTTAACCATTAACTAAGAAAAATGAGTTTAAAAGATAAATTAGTATCCTCCTTCCTTGCATTTGAAGACTACATCGATGCCGATTCGCATATACACGATATCCGCAATTCGGCCATCAAGTCATTTGAAGAAGCAGGATTCCCCTCAAAAAAAGACGAAGCGTGGAAGTACACTTCTCTCAATGCTGTATTGAAAGAAGATTATTGCATTTTTCCAAAAAAGGAAAATTCCGTCGAGTTTAAAGAGGTAAAAAAATATTTCCTTCACGAAATAGACACCTATAAAATTGTTTTCATAGACGGCGTGTACAATTCTTTCCTCTCAGAAACAACTCACGACAAAGTGGACGTTTGCCTGATGTCATCAGCTTTAACCAAATCGAAATACAAGGCAGTGATTGAAAACTACTTCAACAAAGTAGCTAAAGACGACAGTTTGACTTCGCTGAATACCGCTTTCGCGAAAGAAGGAGCTTATATTTTTATTCCGAAACACCGCGAGGTTGAAAAACCCATCGAAATTATCAATTTTGCCACCGGAAATGAAGCAGCATTACTCATCCAACCCAGGAATTTAATCGTTGCTGAAGAAAACGCCCACGTTCAAATCATTGAACGTCACCAAAGCCTCACCGGAAATGCGGTATTAACCAATGTAGTTACCGAAATCTTCGCAGAAAAAAACAGTAGCGTTGATTACTACAAAGTACAAAACGACATCAATACTGCAACCTTGATAGACAATACTTATATTTCACAAAAAGATGGCAGTAATGTGAGTGTTCACACTTTTTCATTTGGCGGAAAACTCATCAGAAACAACCTGAATTTCTTCCAGAAAGGCGAGCATATCAATTCCACATTAAAAGGAATTACCATTATTGAAGACAAACAACATGTTGACCACAGTACCTTGGTAAACCACATTGAACCCAACTGCGAAAGCCACCAGGACTACAAAGGCATATTTGCCGGAAATTCCACAGGGGTTTTTAACGGAAGGATTATTGTTGAAAAAGAAGCTCAAAAAACCGATGCGTTTCAGCAAAACAACAACATTCTAATAGACGACAAAGCCACCATCAACTCAAAACCACAGTTGGAGATTTTTGCAGATGATGTGAAATGTTCCCACGGCTGCACCATCGGGCAATTGGATGAAGAAGCGATGTTTTACCTTCAGGCGAGAGGCATCAGAAAAAAAGAAGCCCAGGCATTGTTGATGTATGCTTTTGCAAGCAATGTACTTGAAAGTGTAAAAATTCCAGAAGTAAAAGCACGCATCACAAAACTCATTGCCAATAAAATTGGGGTTAAATTAGGGTTCAACCTCTAATACTAACACCGGCATTTACCTAAAGTGAATTTATTATGAAGATGGAAAGCAAACATATCGCTTTTAATGTTGATGAAATC
Source organism: Planktosalinus sp. (assembly GCF_059864935.1). Taxonomy (NCBI): domain Bacteria; kingdom Pseudomonadati; phylum Bacteroidota; class Flavobacteriia; order Flavobacteriales; family Flavobacteriaceae; genus Planktosalinus; species Planktosalinus sp. Next base: position 4,301 of record NZ_JCBCCK010000134.1, on the reverse strand, counting down.
AGGAAAGATTTTCCCATTCTTTCAAGAAAGGTAAACGGGCAGCCTTTGGTGTATTTTGACAATGCCGCCACTTCACAAAAACCACAGGTAGTAATTGCTTCAATTGTTGATTATTATTCAAATTACAATGCAAACATTCACCGTGGAGTACACGCACTTTCGCAAGAAGCCACCGATGCTTTTGAACAAACAAGAGAAAAAATCAGAAAGCATTTTAATATTAAAAAATCAAATGAAGTTATTTTCACTTCGGGGACAACTCACGCCATAAACATTGTTGCTTCAGGATTCAGAAAACTTCTAAAACCGGGTGATGAGCTTATCGTTTCAGCATTGGAACATCATTCAAATATTGTCCCTTGGCAAATGCTGTGTGAAGAAACAGGAGCCGTTTTGAAAGTCATTCCAATGAACGATGAAGGCGAGCTTGACTATGCTTCTTATCTGAATTTGCTTTCAGACAAGACAAAGCTTGTTTTTCTCAACCACATTTCAAACGCTTTGGGTACAATCAACCCCATTGAAAAAATTATAGAAAAAGCTCATAAAGCAGGTGCTGCGGTTTTGATAGACGGCGCCCAGGCCTGTGCACATTTAAAACCCGATTTACAGGCACTTGATGTTGATTTTTACACCTGTTCAGCACATAAAATGTGTGGCCCAACAGGCATAGGGATACTTTACGGAAAAGAAGAATGGCTCAACAAACTTCCACCCTATCAAGGCGGTGGTGAAATGATCAAAGAAGTCACTTTTGAAAAAACCACCTATGCCGATTTACCCCATAAATTTGAAGCCGGAACCCCAAATATTGCAGGTGCTATCGCCTTTGGAGCTGCTTTAGACTATCTGAACGCCATTGGATTTGAAACCATTCAAATTTATGAAAACCAATTGCTGGAATATGCCACAAAAAAATTGATTGAAATAGAAGGTTTAAAGATTTACGGGACTTCGCCACACAAAACATCGGTGATTTCATTCAACATTGTGGGCATCCACCCTTATGACATTGGCACAATCCTTGACCAAATGGGAATAGCAGTAAGAACAGGCCACCATTGTGCTCAACCCATCATGGATTTTTATAAAATTCCCGGTACAGTGCGAGCCTCGTTTGCATTTTACAATACATTTCACGAAATTGATGTGCTTATAAATGCCGTAAAAAAGGCAAAACAAATGTTAACCTAAAAAAACAAAACATTATGAAACCCATTTATTATAGTCTTGCAATACTACTTTTAATTTTCACCACCTCTTGTGATGAAACTCAAAGAGTAATCAACACCGCCGGTAACGTTCAATTGAACGGAAATTACACCATCAATGAAATCAAAGGAAAATCTTATACCCCAAAAGGTTTGGTCATGACTTTTGACGCACTAAACAAAGGTATAAACATCACAACCGAATGCAACAATATGTTTGGAACATACACCTTAGACTTGTATGCTATTAACTTTAGTGAAATGGCCAGCACAAAAATGTATTGTGAAGGAAAAATGGATGCCGAAAAAGAAATCGGCGAGGCTCTTTCTGAAACCGGTTCTTACACACTGGAAGCAGGAATATTAAAACTTTTATCGGCCAATGACCGTAGCCTTTTGCTAACCGCAACAAAAGTGAGGGAAACCAATGGAAATTAAAGACATTCAAGAGGAAATAATAGAAGAGTTTGCTTTTTTTGACGACTGGACCCAGCGTTATGAACACATGATTGCTCTGGGAAAATCGTTACCACTAATTGACGAAGCCAACAAAAAAGATGATTACCTCATCAAAGGGTGTCAGTCTAAAGTATGGGTATATCCCGAGTTTAAAGACGGGAAAGTCGTTTTCACAGCAGACAGTGATGCCATTATCACCAAAGGGATTGTTGCGCTGCTGCTCAGGGTTTTTTCAAACCAAACACCCGAGGCTATTTTGAAAGCAGACACCACTTTTATCGATGAAATCGGACTAAAAGAACATTTATCCCCCACCCGTGCAAACGGTCTGGTTTCGATGATCAAACAACTAAAAATGTATGCCCTGGCATACCAATCTCAACTCAATTAATTTGCAGTTATGGAAACCGAAAACACAATCAATACCGAAGAACTGGGAGAAAAAATTGTAAAAGTCCTCAAAACCATTTACGACCCTGAAATTCCCGTTGATATTTATGAACTCGGGCTAATCTATGATGTTTTCGTCAATGAAGACAAGGATGTAAAAATCATCATGACACTCACCACTCCCAATTGCCCAGTGGCTGAAAGTTTGCCGCAAGAAGTTAAAGACAAGGTGGCCTCTTTAAAAATGGTTAAAGACGTGGAATTGGAACTCACATTTGACCCGCCCTGGTCACAGGAACTGATGAGTGAAGAAGCCAAACTTGAACTCGGTATGTTATAACATATATGGATGAAATCATCAACAAAGTAGCCAACAGCAAATTGGTTGTTATTGACCTGGAGGATTTTTATCCCTCAGGTCGGCGGGTTGTTTTTGACATCAAAGACTGGTTGTTTATGGAACTGGTTTTAAAGGAAAAAGATTTTAGGGAAAAAGCCAAAAACCACGACTGGAGCCAATACAAAAACGCTTATGTGGCATTGCATTGCAGTTCAGAAGCCATAGTGCCCGGCTGGGCTTATTTGCTTCTCACAAGTTATCTCATTCCACATGCCCAAAAAGTGGTCACCGGCTCGCTGACCGATATGGAAAACACTTTATATACTGAAATTCTTCAGGAATCAGATTTTTCAAAATACAAGGACCAACCCGTTATTATTAAAGGCTGCTCAAACAAACCCGTTCCCGAAAACGCCTACACCCTCCTCATTCAAAAACTTCAACCCATAGCAAAAAGCATTTTCTATGGCGAAGCCTGCTCAAGTGTTCCCATTTACAAGAAAAAATAGCTTTTGCCCTTAATCACAAAAAAAATTAATTTTGTTTCGCTTTTAAAACCATCAAGTATGAAGAAATTTAAACTGGCAATGCTTTTTATTGCTTTTACAGGACTCATTTTTGCACAGGAAGAGGAAGAAGAGCCAAAAGAAGGCTGGACAGGTTCAGGAAATTTTTCGTTGCTTTTTAACCAATCTGCTTTTAATGCCGAATGGACAGGCGGTGGAACTTCAAACATAGCAGGAAATATTGCAATTACCTTTGATTTAAATTACAAAAAAGAAAAACTTAGCTGGGACAACAAGTTTATAGGTGATTATGGCTTGACCAAACTAAAGGACAATGAGTTTATACGTAAAACAAATGACCGTCTTGAAATCAATTCATTGGTTGGGTATCAAATTAATGAAGGCAGCCTATGGTCCTATTCATTTTTTACAAATTTCAGATCACAGTTTGGCAAAGGGTATGAATTTGGCGAAGACACTGAAGGCAATACCATCAGAACTGAAACCACACGTTTTATGTCTCCCGGGTATTTACAGTTTGGACCGGGTATGCAATGGAAAAAGAGTGATAACCTGAAAATAAATTTCGCTCCGGCTACATCAAGATTTATTTTTGTAAACAGTCGTTTTACCGATGTGGGCGATGACCCTGATGCCATTGATGCTTTTAATGAAAACCCCTATTTTGGTGTTGAAGCCAATGAAACCATGCGCTTTGAATTTGGTGCTTCTGTTTCTGCCTACGCGAAATTTGAAATCGTGGAAAATGTCTCTATGGAAAACCTTTTGAATTTGTATTCAAATTATCTGGATGAACCAAAAAACGTTGACATCGATTACACTATGAATCTGGTGATGAAGGTCAATGATTTTCTTTCTGCCAATGTGGTCTTTCAGGCCATCTATGACGACAATGCAGCAAAAGGTTTTCAAATTCGGGAAGTTTTGGGCATAGGCATCAACATTTCGCTTTAAAAACGTTTAAAAATTAATTGAAAAGGGTGTTAAAAACACCCTTTCTTTATTAAAATGCAAGCTGATAAATCAAAATACAATTTTACTATCTTGCACCAACAAAACATCATTGTCTTGAAAAGAAACATTGGAAGAATAGATAAGGCCGATTTTCCGTTATTTGACCTTTATGAAATTGCCGTAAAGATTGATACGGGGGCTTATACCTCGTCAATTCATTGCAAAAACGTGGTAGAAGAAAACGGATTGCTCAAATGCAATTTTCTGGATGAAGAACATCCCAACTATGATGGAAGGGAGATTGTTTTCGAAAAATATGAAACGGCACAAGTAAAAAGCAGCAACGGCATCGTACAAACCCGTTATAAAATCAAAACCAAAATTGTACTTTTTGATGAAGAGTTTGATATATCCCTGACC
>NZ_JCBCCK010000499.1:0-1639 GCF_059864935.1 Planktosalinus sp. | reverse complement strand
AAAATCAATGCCAAATCCTTTTACCAGACCAATTCTGAACAGGCTTATGAGCTTTATAAAATCACCCGCGAGTTTGCCGGTTTAACCGGAAACGAACTCGTCTATGACCTCTATACCGGCACCGGAACAATTGCCCAATTTGTAGCAAAACAAGCCAAAAAAGTAATAGGTATTGAATCAGTTCCCGAAGCCATTGAAGCGGCCAAGGAAAATGCACAATTAAACGGTATTGACAACGTTGACTTTTTTGTGGGTGATATGAAAAAGGTTTTTACCCAAGCATTTATTCAACAAAACGGAATTCCCGATATCATCATCACCGATCCGCCTCGTGACGGCATGCACAAAGATGTGGTGCAGCAAATTTTGAATGTGGTTCCACAAAAAGTGGTCTATGTAAGTTGCAACAGTGCCACACAGGCCAGGGACCTAGCACTGATGGATGAAATGTATAAAGTAGTAAAAACCCAAGCTGTTGATATGTTTCCGCAGACACATCACGTGGAAAATGTTGTACTTTTGGAAAAACGCGACTAACTTATTTCAAAATTCAAATTTGTCATTTCAAATCTCAAATTTGAGTTGACAAATTTAAAATGCAAAATTTGAAATATTTAAATTTGAAATATCTATGACTGCTGACGAATTAGAAGAACGCTTAATTAAGTTTGCTATTGATTGTATTAAATTAACTTCAATGGCAAAAAAATCCTATGCTTCTGACCATATGAATGGGCAATTGATACGTTCAGCTACTAGTCCTCCACTAAATTATTCAGAAGCAAGAGCTGGTGAGTCTCACAGAGATTATATTCATAAAATGCAGATTTGCCTGAAAGAATTTCGTGAATCAAGAACCAATTTAAGAATTCAAATAGGAACTGATTTTTATGAAGCAAAAGAATTTATTAAAGAACTTTTAATTGAAGCTAACGAATTGGTGTTGATTTTTTCAAAAAGCGTGTCAACATCAAAAAAAAATAATAGAAAAGTGTAATGATTTCAAAATTCAAATTTGTAATATCTAATCTCAAATTTGAAATATTAGATTTGAAATGAAAAATTTGAAATAGATTAGATTTGAAATGAAAAATTTGAAATGAAAGATTTGAAATGTTTAAATTTGAAATTTATATGTCTTGCCCTGCTCTTTGTGGGATGTACCCGCGATGACATTTGCACCCCTGAAACTTCAAAAACCCCGCTATTGATTATTAGTTTTTACAACGCAGAAAATCCTGAAGCAAGGAAAGCGGTGAATGCGTTTACAGTTGTTCGTGACGGCGATGAATTTAGCTTGTTTTCACCAACAACTACTGATTCGATAGCAATACCTCTTTTTACAGGAGCAGACTTTACCGATTATTATTTTGTTGCCAATGCCACAGACAGTTTGCCCAAAGTGGATTTTATTTCCTTTACTTACCAACGGGAAGACGAGTTCATCAACAGGGCCTGCGCGTTCAGAACCAATTTTAGAAATTTAGAATTTTCACTCGCTCCTTCCAACAAGCAAAGCTGGATAGATGAAATTATTATACTAAGTGACAGTATTAACGCAAGAAATCAAAATGAGGCACATCTTTATATCTATCATTAGTTTTTTGGTGTTGGTGCCGGCAACTATGGCTCAAACCAC
>NZ_JCBCCK010000094.1:0-1347 GCF_059864935.1 Planktosalinus sp. | reverse complement strand
CTGAAATTGATGTGATGCGTCAAATGATTAAGGATTATGAAGCCGGTGACTGGGAGTCTTATAAATCTCACTATGCTGAGGATGCTAAAATTTATCACAACCGGGTAAACAGTGATTACCGTTCTGTTGATGAGGCCATTGAGGAACATAAAACCTTCATCGGCCAGATGAACAGCTATCAGTATTCAACAACAGAAAACCAAACTATTGAAATGATCATTGATAGCAAAGGAAATACTTGGGTAAGTTTTTGGGGTGTCTGGATCGGCAATTTCACAGAAAGTGGAAATGGGGCCCAAATCATCGTTCATATTTCTTCAAAGTTTGAAAATGGTAAAATTGTGCAAGAGCATATGTACTGGGACACTGCGCCTTTTGTGCTTGAAAGTATTTGGGTTGAAAATAAAGCAGATAAAGAGTTTGATGAACTTGATTTACAATAACCTTTAATATTTTTTGTGTTTGTAAACAAATTATGCCAGATTACCGGATAGAATTAAGTCGTTGATCATTGACCAAATTGTTGTTATAACTTTTGCGTATTTAGCAACTGAATTTTTATCCTCATTCACTGAGGTCGCAGACTATGTTGCTGGCTCTGTAGCAATAAAAAACACAGTCTAATCCTGCACAATAATATCCTTACTGTATTCTTCCTTTTGGTATTCGGGCTGGATGGTAATGTGGTTGATACCGAAATCATGAACCATCAACTCTTCTATTTCTTGTAGAATTTTATCAAATTCAGATATTTTTACATCTTCATTAAACTCAAGATGAGCTTCCAGATGTACTTCATCTTCGTTAAGTTGCCAAATGTGGATGTGGTGAATGCTTTTTACTTTAGAAATTTTATTGACTGTTTTGGTTATCGCCTCAACATTTAATTCATCAGGAGTAAAGAGCATCAACACTTTCAAGCTTTTTATAAACAACGCATAGCCCACATAAATCAGATACATCGCAATCAGAAGGGTCAAAACACTGTCTACCCACCAAACTTCATAATACTTCATCAAAATACCGCCAATCATTACTGCAATAGAGGAAAGCATATCTGTAAATAAATGCAGATAAGCCGACTTCATATTCATGTTTTTTTCGGCATCTTTCTTAATCAGTAAAACACTAATTCCGTTGACCAATACGGCAAGAAAAGCCAACCAAATTACTATATCTGAAGCAATGATTTCCGGTTTAAAAAACCGTTCAATTGCTTCAATAATGAGAATAAAACCAACTATAATAAGTACTGATGAATTTACAAAAGCTGCAATAATTTCTGCTCTTTTATAACCAAAGGTGCGTTTAGGTGAAGCTTTTTGTTTGGCAAGTATATTCGCTATA
>NZ_JCBCCK010000472.1:0-1592 GCF_059864935.1 Planktosalinus sp. | reverse complement strand
AAAGTGTAAGGACCACCCCACGGATAGGTTCCTGATGCAAGACCACCTCTTGCAGCATACTCCCACTCACCTTCAAACGGTAATCTGAAAGATGGCACAAAATGCCTCCCTCTTTGTTTTTGATAGGAATTCTTATAAAGAGTTCTCCATGCAGCAAAAGCTTTTGCTTGTTTCCAACTCACCCCAACCACCGGGTAATCATCATAGGCCCTGTGCCAAAAATAGTCGTTGTGCATGGGCTCATTGTATGAATAATTGAAATCTCTAATCCATACTGTCGTATCGGGGTAAATTGGTAAATCTTCCCTGATAATATGTTTACTTCTTTTTTCCCTGGTGTCTGTAGTTCTGTCTCTTGCAGCGGCCTGAATGTCCATTGTGGTATACTGGAACTTTAGTTTGCTGACATCGAGGGTTCTTAATCCGTTATATGATTCTGAAAAAGGCAGATACATGGTATCCATAACTTCTGCATAGTATTCATCCGGATATCTAGATGTATCCCAAATTAAATCAATATCCTTATTTATTTTCCTGCCTTCATAAAAGTCTTCACCTAAGCCCCAGTAATTGTCATACATATACTGCTCATAAGGTGTCATTTCTTCTTGATTTTGGTCCATAAAAGCAAAATCACCTATACCACCGTCGCCCGGGGTTGCTCCCATTTCATCAGCAAGAATTGCCAATTTCAACCTGACTATTGAATCTCTAACCCAATAAACAAATTGGCGATACTCTGAGTTGGTGACTTCAGTTTCGTCCATATAAAAGGAACGCACAGTAACTGTTTTAGTAGGAGCGTCCATAACACCAACAAAGTCATCATCAGGCTTACCCATAATAAAAGAACCTCCTGGAACAAGAGTCATTCCATAAGGTTTTTCAGGATGCCATTTTTTTCCTTTAACTCCAACCAACTCACCTCTATCACCCGAGTTGCAGCTAAACAGAAAGGATACAATTGCAGCTAACGCTATAAACTTCTTCATATGTACTAGGTTAAATTTTTCAGATTTCAAGGGCGTAAACCTATTTATAAATTTTTTAATAAGCAACATTTTTTTTTAAAAAACCTCAAAATCAAATTTTATATATTTTTAAATTTCGTTTTTATGCCTTGCCTTATACCATCTTTCGGGTATTTCCTGATTACAGGCAGACTCATAATCGCTATAAGCGCAAGGTAATAACGTATGTCTTTTTAATTTATTATTTGTTCCAGAGATAAATGGCAATTCAATCCACCATCTTTCAGTTTTTAAACTTTTTTTAAAAATTAAAACTTCATCTTCAATCGGAACTTTATATGTTTTAAAATCTTCATCTCTTGAAAAGTCACCATCGTCAATCCTAAAATTCACACCTTCTATAAAATACCAAATAACTTGAGCCACAAGCATGGAGGCAGTGAGGCTTTTTTCAAGGTTATTTATTTCAAAAACGCCAAATGCACTGACTTTATTGCTAATTCCGGCATATCTTGATATGGCACAAACCTCTCTGCCGTTCAATCCATTTGGCGAATTGTTATCTATATAACTAAGTTCTGCGCTTTTTATTGCAGAAATATCCAAACTAATCAAATCTGC
>NZ_JCBCCK010000467.1:0-1078 GCF_059864935.1 Planktosalinus sp. | reverse complement strand
ACCAAATGCCCTTGTTATTGCGCATCGTCGAAAATACCGGCATGAACATCAACGGCATCCATATGCACACCGGAAGTGATATCCTGGACATTGATGTCTTCCTCTATGCCAGTGAAATTTTATTTGATGCTGCCAAAAACTTTAAAACCCTTGAATTTATAGATTTCGGCAGCGGATTTAAAGTGCCTTACAAGCAGGGCGATATAGAAACCAACGTGGAAGAGCTCGGAAAAAAACTCAGCAAGCGCTTTAATGAATTTTGTGCCGAATATGGCAAGGAACTCACCCTCGCTTTTGAACCCGGAAAGTTTCTGGTAAGCGAAGCCGGGAAATTTCTTGTAAAGGTGAATGTCATCAAGCAGACCACCTCAACGGTTTTTGCCCAGGTGGACAGCGGGTTCAACCACCTTATCCGTCCGATGTTTTACGGAGTTACGCATTATATTGAGAACATTTCAAATCCAAAAGGCAAGGAACGTTTTTACTCGGTAGTGGGCTATATCTGCGAAACTGACACTTTTGCCAGCAACCGTCGCATCAACGAAATCAGTGAAGGCGATATACTGGCGTTTCAAAATGCGGGAGCTTATTGCTTCACCATGGCGAGCAACTACAACTCGCGTTTCCGCCCTGCGGAGGTGCTTTGGTACAATGGAAAAGCTCACCTAATCAGAAAAGAGGAAACGATGGAGGATTTATTGAGGAATCAGGTGCTTATTGAATTATAACCCTCAACCCTTCAAGGGTCATACCCTTGAAGGGTTGGATTTAATCAAACGCATACAACAATCCCGTTGATAAATTGTAAAAAGTGTTGGGTACATCAGTTGCCGGAGTGGCATCAAACGTTAGGGTGTAAGTGACCCTTAGCGAAAGTTTTTCTAAAATCCCCAAAACAAAAGAATTCTCTGAAGCAATCCTGTAATCGTCAAATTTTGATAACATCGGCTGATAGTAAGTAGTGCTCACAAATGTTATATTGTCTGTGGGAAAAAAACTTAGTGAAAGGTAGTTGCTTGAACGCCAGTCACGATTGATAACCAGAGATTCCTCATTCAACTCCTCGTGTTCATACATG
>NZ_JCBCCK010000404.1:0-1244 GCF_059864935.1 Planktosalinus sp. | reverse complement strand
TTGAGTGCTGAAATAGTATAATTTATCTTTGCACACACTAAAATAAAACCTATATTTGCACCCGCAAAAAGGCCTCGTGGCGCAACTGAATAGCGCATCTGATTACGGCTCAGAAGGTTACTGGTTTGAATCCAGTCGAGGTCACTAATTAAAATTAAAAAAAGTGCCAAAACCACGTTAACCATAGGAAAAACGTGGTTTTTCAACACTTTAGACGTTCATTAAAATTGGTTTGTTTTAGTTCAATGTGTCAGGTATACGTCAGTTATTTTTTCAAACTGTCAGTTTAACTGACAGATTCAATTTTTTAACTAACCATCTGGTACTGTAGAATTTTGACTTTCGTCGAACAATGTTTAACCATTTAAGACGATTATTATGCGTACCAAAAACACCTTCTCAATTTCGTTTTGGGCTGATTTAAAAAACACCAAAAACGACAAAGCTCTCGTTTATGCCAGAGTAACTGTTAATTCCAAAAGAGTAAACATTAGTCTAAAAAGAAAAGTTTACATCAATGACTGGGATTCCAAAAAAAGTAAAGCCAAAGGAACATCACCACACGCAAGACAAACAAATCTTTATCTTGACCAGGTACACGCCAGGTTGTTCCAGATCTTCCAGGACTTTAAGTTCAAAGGAGAATTCATCACTGCTCAATTAGTCAAAGCAGCCTATAACGGTGAAGCCAATTCAGACAAAACGCTTCTCAACATCTTTAGCTACCATGAGAAAAAAATCGAAAACACACTCGCTGTGGGTACCATTAGAAACTTCGAGGTTTCCACCGGTTATGTACATAGGTATCTGAACGATGTAGTAAAAACATCAGACCTCTACCTAAAGCAGCTCGACTATAAGTTCATAAGCGACTTCGAAACCTACCTCCACAACTACTATCCAAAAGGCCATCCAAAAGCGATGAGCAATAACACGGTAATGAAGCACATACAAAGGCTTAGAAAAATCATTACCCTTGCCTATCACATTGAGTGGATTGACAAAGACCCATTTGTAAGGTGGAAACCCATCTATGAAAAAAGGGAGCGTCAATTCCTCTTTGAAAACGAACTAGCCAACATTGAAACCTATTACTTCCCGATTGACAGGCTAGACCGTGTGCGGGACCTTTTTGTTTTTAGTTGCTATACCGGCATCAGCTATGGGGACATCATCCGACTAACACCTGAAAATATAGTCAAGGACATCGACGGCCACAATTGGATTTACACAAAAAGACAAAA
>NZ_JCBCCK010000372.1:0-2880 GCF_059864935.1 Planktosalinus sp. | reverse complement strand
GGATCGTATCATTGCATAGTTGACCGCTCTCAAATCGGTGCAGTCAAATTCATTTTGAATAAAATCTTTAAAAGTTTCAAGGTCGTGAAGGTAAGCCTTAACTGTATGAACAGAATAGTTTTTCTCTAAATTAAGGTAATTGATGAAAGCTGAAAGGGGCATACTTTTTTGTTTCATTGTAAATTTACAAAACTTCAAAGAGAATGAAATGATTTATATCAACAAAAAAAATCCCGAAGTATCGGGATTTCTGATTTTATTGTAAAAACAGATTGTATTAAATGTCTTCTCTGTCTCTAAGTCTTTGGATGTAATGCGCTTTTTGAATTTCAGCACGTCTTGATACGGAAGGTTTTGTAAACTGTTGTCTGCTTCTCAATTGACGCATGACTCCTGTTCTGTCAAATTTTCTCTTGTAACGCTTAAGCGCTTTATCAATATTTTCTCCGTCTTTAACTGGTATGATTAACATAGGGAAAAACACCTCCTTTCGTTTAGTGAGGCAAAATTAAAATATTTTTTTTATTTCAAAAATATTTTTGTTTTTTTTGGATAATTTTTACTTCGCGGGTTTGTATTCCTTTTTATCTATAATAATTTTTGCTAAAATTTCTCTGAGTATTTCTGAGGTTCCACCACCAATAGGCCCAAGCCTACTATCTCTCAGTAATCTAGCCAAAGGGTATTCCTCCATATAACCATAACCACCCAAAAACTGAAGGCAATCATAGATAACCTCATCGGCAATTTTTGTGGAAAGCAGTTTTGACATCGTGGCTTCTTTGACCACATATTCGCCATTATTCAACCTTGCGGTTACATTGTAATTAAAAACTTTACACATTTCTACTTCACTGGCACGGTCTGCCACTTTGTGCCTCAAAGCCTGAAATTGATTAATTGTTTTCCCAAAGGCTTTTCGTTCAGCCATATAGTCCAGCGCATAGTCTATAGCAAATTCGGCCCGGGCGTGGGCATTTATTCCCATAATCAAACGCTCAAGAGCAAAGTGTTGCATGATATAGGTAAAGCCCAAGTTTTCTTCCCCCATTAAGTTTGAATCGGGAATCACTACATTATCAAAAGCAATTTCTGCAGTATCTGAAGCCCTCCAGCCCAACTTGTCCAATTTGGTTGCAGAAATTCCCGGAGTTTCCCTGTCCATTATAAATATACTCATCCCCTTGCTGCCGAGTTCAGGATTGGTCTTTGCCGCTACGACAAGATAATCTGAATAAATCCCGTTTGTAATAAATGTCTTAGAACCGTTGATTACATAAGTATCACCTTGTTTGACAGCTGTGGTTTTCATTCCTGCAACATCTGATCCACCAAAAGGTTCAGATATACATAAACAACCCATTTTCTCTCCACTTATACTTGCAGGAAGGTATTTTTGTTTTATTTCTTCGTTGCCTTCGTGGTTAACGTGTGTCATTGCCAGATATGCATGAACCCACATTGCAGCAGCAAACCCACCGGAATTTATTTTTTGCAATTCTTCAAGAAAAATAACCATATAGAAAAGGTCTAAGCCCATTCCCCCATATTTTTCAGGATAGTTGAGGCCAAAATACCCCATTTCACCAAATTTTTTCCAGATAAACCGCTCTATGGTTCCGGTTTTCTCCCATTTCTCAATGTGGGGTACTACTTCTTTTTGCAAAAATTCCTGAAAACTTTTTCTAAATAATTCGTGTTCTTCTGTAAAGTATGTAATGTTCATTGTTAATCGTTAATGGTTAATGGTTAATTTATTGGTTAATAGTTTATGGTTTCAAATTTTGTCATCTGTCGCTTCAACACTTTAACAGGTGACTCATTGAGCCTGTCGAGAAGCTCAGCACATTATCACTCTCTTTAATCTGAGGAAGAGTCTTTTAGGTTTAGGATTCCAACTTTCATTAAAATATTAGGAGTAAAAACTCAAAATCCTTTATGCCGCTTCGCCGTTTGAGGCTTCGTCCCCTCACAGAATTTCGGAGAAGGACTATGAAGAGTAAGGCGTTAGGCAAGCTCACAGACTCATCCATAAACTAATTAATCTACATGCCAGTTTATTTTTCTATTTCTTTATTACTTGTTTTGTTGTTATACCATTTCGGGTATTTATTTTTATCAAATACATTCCCTTGTCATAAGCTGAGAGGTTTATGCTACTTTGGTTTTCCCAGATTTGCAATCGTTGCCCGGTAATGGAATAAAGCGTTATGTCTGCTATTTCTTGCTCGCTTTGTAAGTACAACAAATCTTTTACCGGGTTAGGGTAAAGTGTAAAGTTGCTTTGCAAAGCTAAAGCAGACTCAATGCCCAACTGCCCATCATCTACAAAAACCGAAAGGGCTCCACTATGTACTGAGCTAAGTATTTGTGGCACCCCGTTTTTCCAGAGAACACCACCTGAGCCGCTGCTATTTGCTTCAACTCCTGCCACATATACATCAGTGCCCGAAACAAATACTGAATAGGCTCTACTTTGTATTGAGCTAAGTATTTGTGGTGTTCCGTTTTTCCAAAGTGTGGCAACATAAATGTTGCTGCTATTTCGTCCATATCCTGCTACATATACATCAGTGCCTGAAACAAATACCGATTCGGCACCAGCCTGATTTATTCCATCGGTAAGGGGTTGTGGCGTCCCGTTTTTCCAAAGTGTGGCAATCCCTATGCCGCTACTATTTTCTTCATCTCCTGCTACATATACATCAGTGCCCGAAACAAATACCGATTCGGCACCAGCCTGATTTGTTCCATCGAGGGGTTGTGGCGTCCCGTTTTTCCAGAGTGTAGCAACACTAATGTTACTGCTATTGTATTCATATCCTGCTACATATACATCAGTGCCCGAAACAAATACCGATTGGGCGCCAGCATGATTTG
>NZ_JCBCCK010000089.1:0-14512 GCF_059864935.1 Planktosalinus sp. | reverse complement strand
ATTTGCATGTGTCCAAACTTGATGGTTACATACTTCATCGTTTCTGCCATAAACCCGTCACTGATAAAGTTGAAGTTGTCAATTTGCATATATCCGCCTTTTACATAGGTTTCATTATGGTGACGAGAAGAAAGATAAGTTCTTAAGTGCATTCTCACACCATCGGCAAGAGCCACATCCAGGTCAAGGTTTGCAGAGGCCAAGTTAAAGTTATTTCCAATTACAGTTAAAGGAACACCACCACTGTTTTCGTGATCAATGGCTTGAAACTGAAGTGTTGAGGCTCCACCTATTCTTACTTTCAAACCATCAAATGTAGAGATAGTGTCTTTTGGGGCTTCAAAAACGTTAATACCGTCTTTGTCTGGGCTTCTGTAATTGTCAAGATGTCTTTTATCCTGAGCAAAAGTTGTTGCTGAAACAAGGATTGCAACAAGTACAAGGGTTAGCTTTTTTATTGTTTTCATAGTTTTAAAAATTAAATTTAATTACTGCTTTTTTGATTGTTTATAGTTATTGGAATTATGTTTAGTTATAAATAACTTCAAAGTCAATGGTTACTTCCTCTCCGGTTCTCACGGTTCCCATCAATGCTCGTGGAGGATCGATTTTGTATTGGGTCATATTGAGGGCTACTTTTCCTGTCAAGGTCACGTTGTTACCTGATGTTTTAGCAGTAAACTTTATAGAAACCTGTTTGGTTTCACCGGCAATTTTCAGGTTTCCGGTGGTTTCAATGGTGTAGGTATTGTTTCCGGTTTCGGTTACCCTGGTCACTCTTGAAAGGGTGTAGTTGATGGTTTTGTGAGATTTGTTGTTAAGAGCAGAATGAGCATTTTTATCCATTCCGCTTTTACCGCTTTTTAAGCTTTCAACATCAACTGCAAAATTTAATTTCTCAATTCCGGTTAATTTTCCGTCTTCCATTTTAAATGCAGCTGTCCCTGACATTCTCTCGGCTTTCATATCCCAGTCGTGCAGGTTTGATGTACCAAATATGGTTAACTTACTGTTTGCATTGTTTACCTTTACTTCCTGAGCCTGAATTTGCTGAACTGAAAAGACAGCTATTAAAAGTAGGGTTAAGTTTCTAAGTGTTCTCATTGTATTGTGGTTTTAAATATTCGTCTTAATTTCATTGCAAATTTGCGACAGTTGTATTTTTTAAACTATGACAATTGTCACATTTGATTTTTGATATTTCTTAATGATAAAAAACTTTTTGCAGACACCCAGATTCATTAACTTTGGGCAATGAAAACTTTTGAACAGGACAACAGTTTACTCAACTTTTTATCTGAAGCCATATCTGAAGGCGTGGTGATTGTTGACGGCAACCAGCAAATAGTATCAGTCAACAAATCGCTGGAACAAATGTTTGGGTATTCATACCATGAATTACTTGGGCAGCACCTTAATATATTAATTCCAAAAAACATACACAGTGTCCACGGCACTTATGTAAAGGATTTTATCAAAAAAAGCGATAAAAGGCAAATGGGCCATGGGCGCAATTTGTTTGGCGTCCATAAAAAAGGCCATCTCATACCTGTGGAAGCAGGCTTGAATCCTTTTGAATGGGAAGGAAAATCGTTTGTAATGGCATTGGTGATTGATATTTCTGAACGCCTTGAACAGGAACAAAAAATTATTGAACTCAACAATAAGCTTGAAGAGCGTATCCTGCAACGCACCAAAGAACTGAACAGCACCGTAGAAGAGCTGCAACAGGAAATCGAAAAAAGAAAAGAAGCTGAAAAGAAAATAAAATCAGCCCTAAAACGCGAAAAAGAACTTAACGAGCTTAAAACCAAATTCCTTTCCATGGTATCACACGAGTTTAAAACCCCGCTCAGCGGCATTTTAACCTCCACCATATTACTGAGTAAATACAAACTGGGTGAGCAACAGGACAAAAGAGACAAACACTTGCGTACAATAACCGATAAGGTGCATTACCTCAACAACATTCTCAACGACTTTCTCTCTATTGAACGTTTGGATTCCGGTAAAGAAAATTACAAACCAACAACTTTCAAACTAAGCAAAGTAATCAACGAAGTGGTTTATAATGCTAATATGCTTCTAAAAAGTGGGCAACGCATCACATTTCCGCCTGAAGTGGATGAATACATTTTGACCCAGGATGAGAAAATTATGGAGCTTTGCTTGTCCAATTTAATTCATAACGCTATAAAATATTCCTCTGAAAATACCAAAATAGATATTGCCGTTAAACAAAACAAAAAAATGCTGACCATTTCAGTAAAAGACAACGGAATGGGGATTCCCGAAAAAGCCCAAAAACACATTTTCAGCAGGTATTTCAGGGCAGAAAACGCCATAAACGATCAGGGAACCGGAATTGGATTGAATATTGTGAGGGGCCATTTGAAAAATCTGGGAGGAAACATTAGCTTTGTAAGTCAGGAAAATATAGGTTCAACCTTTACAATGTCTATCCCCATCAAATTAAAGATTAAATAAACACATTATCATGCATAAAGTACTGCTCATTGAAGACGACACAGCCGTTAGAGAAAACACTGCCGAACTTATTGAACTTTCCGGTTATGAAGTCATTACGGCACCCAATGGAAAAATAGGTGTGTCCACGGCCAAAAACACCCTGCCAAACATTATTATTTGTGACATTATGATGCCTGAAATGGATGGTTATGGTGTTATTAAAGAGCTTTCAGAAGACTCAACAACCAAGCACATTCCCTTTATTTTCCTATCTGCAAAAACCGAACATAAAGACATCAGAAAAGGAATGGATCTGGGTGCAGATGATTACCTGACCAAACCTTTTGAAGAGCAAGACCTGTTCAGTGCCATTGAAAGTCGTCTGGCCAAAGCTGCAATACTTAAAGACGAACGAGAAAGAGTTGTAAGCACTGAAGAAACATCTGCACTGCGCTCACTCAACGACCTAAAAAATTATGTGGATGATAACGGCAAAGAATTGCTCTTTAAAAAAGGAGAGCTTATTTTTGAACAAGGAAACAACTCAAACTACATCTATCTCATCAATAAAGGCATCATAAAATGCCATAAAATTGATGAATCCGGTAAAGAACTCACCACGTCGCTTTACAAGGAGGACGATTTGTTTGGTTATGCTTCCCTTCTGCAAAACATTCCCTATCAAGAATCGGCTACAGCCATGGAAAATTGTGAGCTGGTTGCTGTTCCCAAAGAAGAACTGAAAGATGTGCTGAACAATAACCACAGGGTGAATTTTGACCTGATCAATCTGCTTTCAGATAATATTTCAGAGATTAAAGACCAGTTGCTGCAAATGGCTTATGGTTCGGTAAGGAGAAAAACTGCTGCAACCATACTTCAGTTTGCCGAAAAGATGAACAAGAAAAACAATGAAAGCATTAAAATTTCGCGTAGCGATTTGGCCAGTGTTGCAGGCATTGCCACTGAAAGCCTCATCAGAACGCTCTCCGCTTTTAATAAAGAAGGTTTGATAGATATTGAAGGCCGGAACATAAAAATCATCGACCTGGAATCCTTAAAAGAAGTTGATTGATATGGCAAAAGTACTCCCTTTCAAAGCCGTTAGACCTACCAGAGACAAAGTGGGACTCATTGCCTCAAGAGCTTATCAAAGTTATACCGTAGCCGAAAGAGAAGCCCGGCTGGACAACAATCCGTTTTCATTTTTGCATATTGTCAATCCCGGTTACAAGTACCACAAGGAAATTTCCGGAATCGAGCGTTACAAACTGGTAAAAAACCGTTATCAAGAATTTCGTGAAGAAAATATTTTTATTCAGGATAAAATGCCTTCTTATTATATCTACAAAATTGTTGACCGCGACCAGCAAACTTACGAGGGAATCATTGCAACTACCAGCACCGAAGAATATGAAAAAAACATCATCAAAAAACACGAAGACACCCTGAAGGAACGCGAGATCATTTTTAAGGATTACCTGAAAACCGTGGGCTTCAATGCAGAGCCGGTCTTGATTACTTATCCTGACAACAATGCGCTGGCAAAAATCATCAATGAAAACACCCAAACACGTTCTGAGTATGAATTTACGACCACTTATCGCGATACCCATTACCTCTGGGTGGTAGATGATCCTGAAGTAGTGGCAAAAATCCGGGCAGAGTTTGAGAATTGCGAGCACTTGTATATTGCAGACGGTCACCACCGTTCAGCTTCTGCTTTTTTGCTTCAACAGGAATTGAAATCTGAAAATAAAAAGCACACCGGAGAGGAAAACTACAATTATTTCATGAGTTACCTCATCCCCGAATCACATCTCACTATATTTGAGTTCAACCGAATGATAAAAGACTTAAACGGTCTTTCCAAAGAAGAATTCCTCATTGCTCTTGATGAGTTTTTTATGATAGAAAACCGGGGGTTAAATTATTACAAGCCGAACAAACCACATCATTTCAGCATGTATCTGGAAGGCGAATTCTATTCTTTACAGTTACGCCTTTCCAATTACAAAATCGAAAATGCGCTCGATGATCTGGATGCGCAAATACTTTATAAAACAGTTTTAAAACCTATACTTGGCATTGAGGATTTAAGAACCGACAAACGCATTGAATATGTTCACGGCAGAAATGATATGCCTTTTATAAAAGCCAGAGTGGACGGTGGCGAGTTTAAAGTAGGTTTCGGTTTGAAACCTGCCACCATCTATCAACTGAAAGACATTGCCAACCAAGGCTTGAAAATGCCTCCAAAAAGCACCTATATTGAACCTAAACTGCGAAGTGGTATAACGATTTATGAGTTTTAAATTGAGTTTGAAATAGAACGCTGATGACGCAGATTCAACGGATAATCGCCGATAAACAAATAAAAATCTGTGTAAATCAGCACAATCAGCGTCATCCGTGTGCTATTCTATAAATAAAAAAATGATTTAAAATCAAAATGTCAATATCACAAAACATAACAGCTATAAAATCCACCCTTCCGGGGAATGTAACCCTGATAGCCGTTTCAAAAACCAAAGCTGTTGCCGAAATTATGGAAGCCTACGATACAGGGCAGCGTGATTTTGGCGAAAACAAAATCCAGGAAATGACTGAAAAATGGGAACAAATGCCCAAAGATATCCGCTGGCATATGATTGGCCACGTTCAGCGCAATAAGGTTAAATACATGGCACCGTTTGTGCATCTCATTCACGCGGTGGACAGCCTGAAACTTTTAAAAGAAATCAACAAACAGGCACAAAAAAACAATCGGGTAATCAATTGTTTACTTCAGGTATTTATTGCCCGTGAAGAAACCAAGTTTGGTCTTGACCCCGAAGAACTGATTGAATTATTGGATTCACCAGAATATAAAAACTTACAACATATCAAAGTAATTGGCCTGATGGGAATGGCTACCTTTACGGAAAACGAAAACCAAATAAAAAGTGAATTTCAGTCCATTCAAAACCTTTTTAACGAATTAAGAGACAAGTACAAATTCACTGAACTATCCATCGGGATGAGTGGGGATTATGAAATAGCTCTCCAATGTGGAACAACCATGGTTCGCATTGGCAGTGCCATTTTTGGTGAACGAAATTACAATTAACTGAGTGTACGCAATACTTGACATAGAAACCACAGGGGGCAAATACAATGAAGAAGGCATTACTGAAATCGCCATCTACAAGTTTGACGGGCACAAAGTTGTCGATCAGTTCATCAGCCTGGTCAATCCTGAAATCCCCATTCAACCTTTTGTGGTCAACCTAACGGGAATCAACAACGAAATGCTCAGGCAGGCCCCAAAATTTTATGAAGTGGCCAAACGCATCGTTGAAATCACTGAAGAAACCATCATCGTCGCCCACAACGCCAACTTTGATTACCGCATTTTAAAAACCGAATTCAGCCGACTGGGATTTGAATTTGAACGAAAAACCCTTTGCACAGTAGAACTATCAAAAAAACTGCTGCCCGATGTCAAGTCATACAGTTTAGGCAAACTCGTCAGGGAATTGGGCATCCCCATGAGCGACCGTCACCGCGCCTCCGGAGATGCACAAGCCACCGTTACACTCTTTAAACTCTTACTCTCAAAGGATTCCAAAAAGGAAATCATCAGCAACACCGTAAGGATGGAACCCAAAAGGCAACTGGATTCAAAACTGCTTCGCATTATAGAAAAAATTCCGGGTGAAACAGGTGTTTACTATATGCACCGCGAGGATGGCACCATCATTTACATCGGAAAAAGCAGAAATCTCAAAAAACGCATTGTTCAGCATTTTACCTCAGACAACAGAAAATCCAAAAAAATACAGGAAGAGGTTTATTCAGTTTCCTTTGAAAAAACCGGCAGCGACCTCATTGCCATGCTCAAGGAAAGTGAAGAAATAAAAATCAACAAGCCCATATACAACCGGGCATTAAGGCGAACCATTTATCAGTTTCAACTCAACAGCTTTACAGATGAAAATGGTTACGTCAATTTAAAAATTGAAAAAGCTGATGCCAGAAAAAAGCCCATCACAACTTTCAGTAACTTACAACAGGCAAAAAATACATTGTTCAAAATTTCAGAAACCTATGGCTTGTGCCAAAAGTTAACCGGCTTGTTTCAGTCCAAGTCCGCCTGTTTTTCTTATTCAATTAGAGAGTGTGCCGGAGCCTGCATTGGCAGAGAAAGTTCCGAAAACTACAACAAACGAGTGGAAGACTTTCTAAAGACACATAGTTTTGAAAACAAAAGCATGCTTATCATTGACCGTGGCCGCGAAATTGATGAACGTAGCGTGGTTCATATTGAAAAAGGGATTTTCAGGGGAATTGCCTTTTTCAGTCTTAACTACCAGGTGAATAACCCGGAAGTTTTAAAGTCTCTTATCACCCCTATGAGTCACAACAGAGATGCCCAGCATATCATTCAAAACTATTTGCGAAAACAAAAAGGCATTAAAGTGATTGAACTGCAAGAATAATTAGGCATTTCAATTTTAGATTTCTTAAATTTGAAGATAGTATCTAATACCAACTATGCAGCAGGACGAATCAAAATCCAGAATTGACCTCATAAGACAACGCATTTATATTGTGATTTACGGCACAAACACCCGTGCCGGAAAATTATTTGATGTATTCCTGCTTATTTTTATCCTGCTGAGTGTGGCAGCGGTTATGCTGGAGTCTGTTCAGGAAATTGATGCAAAATATCACAGTGTTTTAATGATCGCTGAATGGATCTTTACCATTTTGTTTTCAATAGAATATATTCTCCGGATTTTTTCAACCAGAAAACCCTGGAAATACATATTTAGTTTTTACGGAATCATCGATTTTCTCGCTATTTTGCCGATGTACCTTTCCTTCTTTATATCCGGCAGTAATCTTTTAACGAACATAAGAGCACTTAGGTTACTCAGATTGTTCCGGGTGTTGAAGCTTGCCAATTTTATTGGCGAAGCTACTAACCTAAAAACTGCCCTTCGCGCAAGCAGGGCAAAAATAATAGTGTTTTTATTTACAGTGTTTATTATCGCAATGATTGTAGGTACTTTAATGTTTTTAATTGAGGGTCCAGAAGCCGGTTACACGAGTATTCCACGCGGGATTTATTGGACAATTGTTACATTAACAACAGTTGGTTTTGGAGATATTTATCCGGTCACGGCCATTGGCCAGTTTTTAGCCATGTTTGTAATGATTACCGGTTATGGCATCATTGCCGTCCCCACCGGTATTGTGAGTGCAGAATTTGCTAAACAAAAAACTAAACGAAAGTACAAAGAAAAGCAATTAAAAAAATCAAAAATAGTTTGTCCGGTTTGCAATGTCGAAAATCACAACAAAAAAGCAACTTATTGTCATAATTGCGGCACAAAACTCCACATTTAACTTTGGTTGAAAGCAAAAAATACCTCATAGCCATTGTTGGGCCCACAGCTATTGGAAAAACAGCTGTCTCTATCGCTTTAGCGAAACATTATGGTTCTGAAATTATTTCTGCAGATTCACGCCAATTTTTTAAAGAAATGAATATTGGAACCGCAGTTCCTTCTCCTGATGAACTAACCCAAGTCCCTCACCACTTTATTCACCATATTTCAATCGGCCAAAATTATAATGTGGGCGATTATGAAAAAGAGGCTATGCAAAAGATTGAAGAAAAATTCAAACAAAATGATTTACTATTTCTTGTTGGGGGTTCCGGCTTATATATTGACGCCGTCATAAAAGGATTAGATGACTTTCCTGATGTTTCCACAGAAATAAGAGAAGGGCTTCAAAAACTATTTTTGGAATCGGGTATTACAACATTGCAAAGCAAGTTACAGCAACTAGACCCTGAATATTTTGAAATTGTTGATAAAAACAATGCTCACAGATTAATTAGGGCTCTGGAAGTTTGTATAGGTACTGGCAAACCTTACTCTTCTTTTTTAAGAAACAAATCAAAAAAACGAAATTTTAAGGTGCTAAAAATAGGTCTGACAGCAGATAGAAATTTACTCTATGAACGCATCAACAATCGGGTAGATTTGATGATGGAAGCAGGACTCCTAGAAGAAGTCAGAAGATTACAATCTAAAAAAGATTTAAATGCATTGCAAACGGTGGGTTATAAAGAATTATTTTCGTTTTTAAACGAGGAAATCACACTCACTAAAGCCATAGAAGAAATCAAGAAAAACTCAAGGCGTTATGCCAAAAGGCAACTCACCTGGCTTAGAAAAGACGAGGCGGTTCAATGGTTTGAATATAATGAGCCCATTGAAAACATCATTCAGTATATAAAACTCAAAACGTCCTGACGTGCAAGACGTCTTGAGGCCTATACTTCAATTAATTTTCTACTTCACTTTTCACTACAAGGCGGAATCCCTCGCCGTGAATGTTTAAAATCTCAACATCGTCATCTTTGCTGAGGTATTTTCTGAGTTTTGCAATATAAACGTCCATACTTCGCGAGGTAAAATAGTTGTCGTCTCTCCAGATTTTGGTCAACGCCAGCTCGCGGGGCATCAGGTCGTTTTTATGCAGTGCCAGCAATCGCAACAATTCGTTTTCTTTTGGCGAAAGCTTATCCGGCTTTTGATCCTTATAAGTAAGGAAGCGAAGTTTTGAGTTCAGGTGAAAATTACCAACCTGAAAGTCAAATTGCTTGCTGTCTGCCAAAGAATCAGTTGCTTTACGCTGAATGATGGCTTTGATTTTCATCAACAACACTTCAGAGTCAAAAGGCTTGTTGAGGTAATCATCTGCGCCAACTTTATAGCCTTTTAGCACGTCTTCTTTCATTGCTTTTGCAGTTAAGAAAATAATGGGGATATCCTCATTTTTCTCCCTGATTTCCTTGGCTAAAGTGAAGCCGTCTTTATACGGCATCATGACATCGAGGATGCAAAGGTCAAAATCATCTTTTTTAAACTTTTCAAAACCTTCCATACCATTTTTGGCGTGGGTGACATTGTAATTGTTCATTGTAAGATAATCTTTTAAGACAGTTCCAAAATTAGGATCATCTTCTACCAATAAGATTTTTTTATTTTCTGTTTCCATGACTTAAGATATTAATTGAAGTTTAATTATGAAGGTACTTCCTTTTCCTTTCTCGCTTTCCACAAAAATCTCACCTTGATGGTCGTCAATAATGCGTTTTACGTATGAAAGTCCAAGTCCGTGACCCTTTACGTTATGTATGTTTCCCGTGTGTTCCCTATAAAATTTTTCAAATATACGCTTTTGTGCAATCTTACTCATACCACTGCCCTTGTCCTGCACTTTCATAATGATACTGTCTTTTACATTTTCAGTATATATATCAATTTCAGGAGCCTCAGGTGAATATTTTATAGCATTGTCCAATATGTTCACAATTACATTGGTGAAATGTGACTCGTTGGCCAATATGGATGATTTTTGAGCGTTAAAACGGGTCTTAATGTATCCTCCACGATCTTCTACCAATAGTTGAACGTGTGTGATGGCATCTTCAATGAGTTCATGTAGTTTATGCCGTTCTTTCTTAATGTTTAAATCCCGTTTATCCAACTTTGAAATTCGCAAGACATTTTCCACCTGAGCGTGCATTCGTTTGTTTTCTTCCCTTATCATTTTCAGATAACGCTCCATGGTCTCTTTGTTTTCAGAAATCAACGGGTTTTTCATAGCGTCAAGTGCCAGATTGATAGTTGATATGGGTGTTTTAAACTCGTGTGTCATATTGTTGATGAAATCAGTTTTGATTTCTGAAATTTGTCGTTGTCTAATCAATTGCTTAATGGCACTGTAATATGCTAATATAATTATAGTTGTCAAAGAAAGTGTCAAAAAACCCATACTTACCAATGATGAAAACACAAATTTTTGTTTTTTTGGAAATGTAAGCAACAGTTCATAATTATAGCTTCTGTTTTCATCTATAAACAAGGGAACACTATAAATGTCTGGTGAATCTTGCATAAAGGTAAACCCTTCTGTTGCCACCTGCGTTGACAAACCCCTGCTGAAAATTGCAAATTCAAAATCTATATCCAGATCTCTGGTTCTAAGCTGGTGCTTTATTAAGTCTTTTAAGTCTTCAAGCCTTACCCTTTTATGAATGGGTATTTGTTTTGCAATGTCTTTAAATGTCTCCCTGAGCTGAAACTGTGAAGGTTCTTCAAGAGTTCTTATTGAAATTTCACTTGATTCGGTATTCGTTGAGCTTCCGTCAACACCAGTACTGAACCTGGCAGAAAATTTTCTATTAGTAAATTTAGTAAAGTTAATACTGTCTGCACTCACTTCAAGCATATTGGATGATAGCTTGAAATCTTCTTCAAGCAAACCACTTGAATAGATGAACGTTTCGTTGGTGAGGTTATCGGTATTTGTATAAACAATTTCCCTGAACGTTGTTCTGTCGGGCTGGCCAATACTGTCTGCCACCTCAGCATAAAGCCTGTAAAAATACTCGAGCTCTTTTAGTTGCAAATCTTTTGAAATAGCGATTAATGATTGCCTGACGTTATAGTTGAACTGATCTTCTTTATTTTGAAATGAGTTCTTGATCCAATAACCCTGAACAAAAATAATCCCCAGCAAACAAAGGCTCATAAACACTATGAGTAGTATAAACAGTTTTTTGCTCATCCCTCAAAAGTAAGATTTTAACATTTAGCCCTTTAACGGTTTAACCAAATGTTAACAAAACTATTTTCATTAAGCATACAGCTTAATTAATTCTTGGTGAATAGTGTAAACTTTTGTATTTAATGATTCCAAATCTAAATTATTTTCAATCACAAAATCTGCCAATTTCACCTTTTGGGCATCAGTCCATTGATTTTCAATTACATTCACAACTTTATCGGTTGTTGTTTGGTCTCTTTTCACAACGCGTGAAATGCGCTTTAGTTCATCGGATACTACGAGTATGGTTTTGTCGCAGTGTTTATAGTTTCCATTTTCAAAAAGAATGGCGGCTTCTTTAATGGCGTAAATACCTTTCTGATTGTTTAGCCAGTTATTAAAATGTTTGCCAACTTCAGGGTGAACAATATGATTGAGTTTTTGAAGTAAACTCTTATCATTAAACACTTTAGAAGAAATGTATTTTCGGTTTAGTTTATTGCCTTCGTAAGCTTCGCCTCCAAACAAATTGATGACTTTTTCCTTTATATTTTTGGAATGCATCAGCTTTTTGGCCTCATCGTCTGCAATATAAACAGGGACACCCAGCTCTTTAAACATAGCAGCCACGGTTGTTTTTCCGCTGCCAATTCCGCCGGTGAGACCTATTACTTTCATTGTTGTTTAATATTGAATTTCAATGTTCAGCCCAAAAACTAAATAAATTAATACTTAAAGTTACTCAAAAAAGAGGTGAGGAAAACAGTTTTTGGGGTTTTTATTCAGGACCCTGATGTAAAATGTTGATTTTAAAAAAGCCATTCCGTATCCGAAAAACTGAATAAAAGTGGCATAAACTGAAAGCAACCCAATGTAAAGGCTTTTATTTTTTACAGCCGAATCCACTAAGATGAGAAATAAATAGAACATCAATAGTGTGAAAAAATACCAAACCCCAACAAAAAGCAATGCCGTAGCCACCAACGAAAACATCACAAAGGCACTTGGAAACCAAAACGTAGGTTTTGCAGACTCCGGATGCCACTTGGTAAGGATGGGCCTCACCATACCAAATTTTTTAACCTGGGTATAAAATTTTGGCCAGGAAATCCTTCGCTTGTGGTAAACAAAGGCTTTTTCTATCAATCCCGTTTTAAAACCGAGCTTTTTAAGTCTCTGAGATAAATCAGGGTCTTCACCTGGGTGGATTTTTCCGAATCCACCACTTTTTTCAAAAGCTTGTTTTGAAATTCCCAGATTAAAACTTCTGGGTTCAAAATCCTGAACTGCACTTTTTTTCCCCCTTATGCCCCCTGTGGTCAAAAAGGATGTCATTGTGTAATTGATGGCCTTTTGAAGTGAGGTGAAACTCTCGTGAGCTGCGTCGGGGCCTCCGAAACCATCCAAATATTTCACATTTAGAAATTTTTCGACTTCATCAAGGTATTGGGGCGGCAAAATACAATCAGAATCGAGTATAATAAAGTAATTGCCTGTGGCCCTTTTCATTCCAAAGTTACGCGAGTCACCCGGCCCGGAATTGGGTTTGTAAAAATAGTTGACATTGAGTTTGTCTTTAAATTTCGTGACAATTCCATCAGACATTTCTGTAGAACCATCTTCAATGATTAGGATTTCAAAGGGTTTATTATAATTCAGTTGGCAGAAACTATCAAGTAGCTCTTGTATTTCGTGGGGCCTGTTAAAAACAGGAATGATAAAAGAAAAATTTAATGACATCTTGCAAATATAGAAAAGAAAAAACCTTCTACTTGTCGCAGAAGGCTTTCCTAATAAATTAAAGAGTTCTTTATTTTTTAATGAATTGATATGCAGCCGTTTGACCCTCTGCATTTACTTTTATTAAGTAAATACCGGTACTTAAACCACTAACATTAATTTGAGAACTTGTAGCTTTAATGGTTTTAGACAACACTTTTTGCCCAATCATATTGTACACTGATATATCATCAAAGTTAATGTTAGAACTAAGATTTAACACATTGTTTGCAGGATTTGGATACATCACAAAACCGTCAATGATATTATCGTTAACACTAGCTGCAGTATCTGTAGTGAAAGTCAACGGGCCTTCCCAGTCACTCAGGCCGTCAGGGTCACAATTGGTTCTTACATAAAAATCATAGGAAGTTTCCGGAGCAAGATCCATAACAGTTACAGTTGTAACACCCGAAGCAACACTCCCTGATTCAATTGGCGTGTCTATGTCAGGGTCTTCCCCTACATCCATTACTGCCCAATCATAGCCTTCAGTTTCCGTTGCAGAAGCTGTCCAAGAGAACTCTGCTGTTGTAATCCCAACATCATCCGTGGTTAAATTAGTTGGCATTTCACAAACAAAGGGTGGTGGTGTACTGGCGCAATAATATATTGTACCATTCCACGAACGGCTGGCAAAAGTAGATCCCGTAAAATCAGGATCCCCTTTACCTACACCTGTATTAACAGTAAGGTAAGAATCACTAAAGACATTGTCTCCATTTGTGTAAAACATAGATACTGATGGGTAATCTGATACAGTAATGTAAATTCCATAAGTATCACCATCGGGTATCATCAAACCGCCTACGTTCAATTCGGTTGGTATACCACTCCCCTGTCCTGTTACTGTCTCACTGCCCATAAGAGTCCAACCTGCTGGGTTGTTTTCAAAGCCTACATAAGAACCCGGTCTTGAAAAAACACTAATGTTTGCAGAACCTACTCCAATATTAATATCAAATTTTTCAATCAAAACATCCTCACCGCCACTTGCAGTCACATCAAACATGTTTCCGGCAAATTGATTTCCTGATAAAAATGGTACTGTGGTAAGGTCATCTTGTACGCAACTACTATAAGTATATGTAATACCCCAATTTAACAACGTACCTGTATCTCCACCTGCATTATCTGAAACCCACAGGGTCCATGTTCCCGCAGAGTCTTCACCGTTAAATGCAGATAGCGGATTGTTTGGTGAGTATGTGCCAGTTATAGTGTCACTAGTAGTTAAACACGTAGTTTCAATTGGATCTGCAGCGTCATCATCCAAAGTTATATCTGGACCATTACTACTACATCCAAATGTGGTGTTTGGCACTCCCGGACGATCCATAATCCTTACAGTAGTCCCAGCAGGAGACGTAATTTCAAAAATAAGGTCTCCAATCCAAGTATGATCAGCTTCAACGTGAACATCAACATCTGTCATAACAAAATTATTTGTTACGGTTAATGTAAAATTTACTCCGGTAGGGTCATCATCCGGTATTGGTCCATTGGGGCTATCCATAACAGTTTCAGATTGTGCATTGATTGCTACAGCCCCCAAAAACATCGTTAACAAAAACGACAAAATGTAATTTTTTTTCATGATTATTTGTTTTAGTTATGCATTAAATTTAATAAAAAAATTTATAGACATGTG
>NZ_JCBCCK010000082.1:0-7507 GCF_059864935.1 Planktosalinus sp. | reverse complement strand
CTCTCTTTATAAGTTCCTTTATCGGTTTCAATTTTAATTTTGTCGCCTTCATTGATGAATAAGGGTACATTCACTATGGCACCGGTTTCAACTGTTGCCGGTTTTGTGGCATTTGTAGCTGTGTTGCCTTTCATGCCCGGCTCTGTTGCTGTAACCTCAAGAATAACACTAGCAGGCATTTCCACTGAAAGGGGCATATTGTCTTCGGTATTAATGAGGATTGTCACAACTTCACCTTCTTTAAGCAATCCGGGACTATCAAGGGCACTCTCTTTAAGTTGAATTTGAGTGAAATCTTCTACATCCATAAAGTGGTAGAAGTCAACGTCATTATAGAGAAATTGATATTTACTTGTAACTACTTTTACTTCTTCAATTTTATGCCCGGCAGAAAAGGTATTGTCAACTACTTTACCTGAAGTTACACTTTTTAGTTTAGTCCTTACAAAAGCGGGGCCTTTACCGGGTTTTACGTGAAGAAATTCAATGACTTTATATATGTCATGGTTGTGTTTTATGCAAAGTCCGTTTCTGATATCTGATGTTGTTGCCATTTTAAGTTTAGTATTTTGAAATATTTTTAAATTGAGCTTATATATCCTTTCATGATACCTCGTTGTGAATTCTTGATAAACTGAAGGATTTCATCTCTTTCAGGAGTGGCTTCCATTTCTGCTTCAATGATTTCTGCTGCTTGTGAATTGTTGTAGTTTTTCTGATAAAGAATTCTATAGATATTTTGTATTTCCCTGATTTTTTCAGTGCTAAACCCACGACGTCTCAAACCAATGGAATTGATTCCCACATAAGAAAGCGGTTCTCTACCCGCTTTTACATAAGGTGGAACATCTTTCCTTACCAATGAACCACCGGTAACAAAAGCGTGGCTTCCAATCATACAAAACTGTTGAATGGCTGCCATACCTGCCAAAACCACATAGTCTCCCACAGTGATGTGTCCAGCAAGCGTACTGTTATTTGAAAAGACACAGTTATCACCCACTATACAGTCGTGTGCAATGTGGCAATAGGCCATAATCCAGCAGTTTTTTCCAACTACAGTTTTCATTCGGTCAAGTGTACCTCGGTTGATGGTTACAAATTCACGGATAGTTGTGCCGTCTCCAATTTCAACAGTAGTTTCTTCATCCTGAAATTTTAAATCCTGTGGGATGGCTGAAATTACAGCACCCGGAAAAATATTACAATTTTTACCGATGCGTGCGCCTTCCATAATGGTTACATTTGAACCTATCCAAGTGCCTTCACCAATGATTACATTGTTATGAATGGTTGTAAAAGGTTCTATGACTACGTTTTTTGCAATTTTTGCGCCCGGATGGACGTATGCTAAGGGTTGATTCATTTTATTCTTTTGTTTTTACTATTTGAGCCATTAATTCGGCTTCTGTAACAAGCTTGTCGTTTGCGTATGCATTTCCTTGCATATGGACAATTCCACGTCGAATAGGTGTAATAAGTTCTAGTTTGAATACTAATGTATCGCCGGGCAACACTTGTTGTTTAAATTTCACATTGTTGATTTTCATAAAGTATGTGAGGTAATTTTCAGGATCTGGCACTGTGCTTAATGCAAGTATACCTCCCGTTTGAGCCATAGCCTCAACGATTAGAACACCGGGCATTACAGGTGCTCCGGGAAAGTGACCCACAAAAAAGGGCTCGTTCATAGTTACATTCTTCAATCCCACTACATGAGAGTCTGAAAGTTCTATAATTTTATCAACCAATAAAAAAGGTGGTCTGTGTGGCAGCATATTCATGATTTGATTCACATCCATCAAGGGAGGCTGTGACAAATCATATTTTGGAATATTGTTGCGCTTTTCAATTTTAATCAATTTGGAAAGCTTTTTGGCAAACTGAGTGTTCACGTGATGCCCCGGCTTGTTTGCAATGACTTTTCCCCTTATTCTGGTGCCTATAAGTGCCAAATCACCAATTACGTCAAGTAACTTATGACGTGCAGCTTCATTGGGGTAGTGCAAAGTAAGATTGTCAAGGATGCCGTTTGGTTTAACCGAAATATTGTCTTTTTTAAAGGCCACTCTCAATTTTTCCATAGTTGAAGGTAAAAGTTCTTTGTCTACATAAACGATGGCATTGTTTAAATCTCCACCTTTTATAAGCCCATGCTCCAAAAGCATTTCTATTTCATGAAGAAAACTGAATGTCCTTGCATTGGCAATTTCGTCTTTGAAATCTGAAATGTTTTTTAAAGTTGCATTTTGAGTGCCCAAAACTTTAGTTCCAAAATCCACCATGGTAGTTACCTGATATTCGTCTGCGGGTATTACGGTAATTTCACTTCCTGTATCTTCATCGACATATGAAATTACTTCTTTTACTATATATTCTTCACGAGGAGCTTCCTGTTCTACAGTCCCTGCTTTTTCAATCGCTTCGACGAAATATTTTGAAGACCCATCCATGATTGGTGGCTCCGGTGCGTTAAGTTCAAGTATACAGTTGTCAATGTCCATACCTACAAGGGCTGCAAGCACATGTTCAGAAGTATGAATTTTGACGCCTCTTTTTTCAAGGTTGGTTCCTCTTTGGGTACTAACAACATAATTAGCATCTGCTTCAATGACAGGGCTTCCTTCTAAATCTGTACGTATAAATGCAAAGCCAAAATTAATTGGTGCAGGTTTTAAAGTCAGAGTAACTTCTTCTCCGGTATGAAGCCCAACTCCCTTAAGTGAAATTTCTTTAGCAAGGGTGCGCTGTTTTTTCAAACATTCATTCATTTCCATTCTTTTTTTCTATGTTATTTAGTCTTTCCATGATTTTGGGAAAGTTTTTAAAATGCACATAACTCTTGTTATAATCACCATAGTTTAATGCCGGAGAACCCTGAAGGGTCTCGTTGTCTTTAACATTTCTTCCTATACCACTTTGCGCCTGAATTCTAGCACCATTGCCAATTGTCAAGTGTCCTGCAATTCCAACTTGGCCGCCAATCATGCAATTTTTTCCGATTTTTGTAGAACCTGCAATACCTGATTGTGCAGCAATCACCGTGTTTTCTCCAATTTCCACATTGTGGGCAATTTGTATTTGATTGTCCAGCTTCACTCCTTTTCTGATGATAGTTGAACCCAAAGTTGCACGGTCGATAGTTGTGCCAGCACCAATATCTACAAATTCTTCAATAATGACATTTCCTGTCTGAGGGACTTTTGTGTACTCGCCATTTTCGTTGGGTGTAAACCCAAAACCGTCTGCACCTAAAATTACGCCGCTATGAATGACACAATTGTTACCTATTAAAGTTTCGGAATATATTTTAGCACCTGCAAAAATTATAACGTTGTCACCAATGGTAACATTATCACCAATATAGACGTTGGGGAATATTTTTACATTGTTGCCCACTTTCACACCATCACCTACATAAGAGAACGCCCCCAAATAAATATTCTCACCAAAAATCGCCGTTTTAGCCTTAAAAACCGGCTCTTCAATTCCTGACTTGTTGAGCTTTACCATATTGTAGTATTCTAACAATTTGGAAAAAGCACTATAAGCATTTTCAACTCTAATAAGCGTGGTTTTCAGCTTTTCTTCAGGCTTGAAACCTTTGTTTACTATGGTGATGGAAGCATTGGTTGAATAAATAAATGAAGTGTATTTTGGATTTGAAAGAAATGTAAGAGAGCCTGGTTCACCTTCTTCAATTTTAGATAGCTTGGAAACTTCAATTTCAGGGTTACCGTCAACTTCGCCTTCCAGTATGCTTGCAATTTGTGATGCCGTAAACTTCATCTATTAGTTTGTGGTTTATAATGTATGAGTTAAAACCGGTTAGGTTTAAAATATAGTGATGTGTTGTTTTGAACTTGTTGTTTCATTCAGGCAAAAATAGAAAAAAAGGCTCAATCTTTATTCTTTGGATAACATAGATAGTATTTTGTGACCAAATTAGTCAAAGCCTTGCTGTTAATCTGGTCACTCATCTGTGCAAGATCAACAACATTTCCTTTCTGCGTGAGCAGCTTTATATTTTGCTTGGTTTCGCTGTATGCCAGGTTTGTAATTGTTCCATTATATGTAAAATAGGCTGCTTCAGCCTCGGAAATTTTGTATGTATCCATTACTTTTTTTATTTTTTTATCAATTTCAGATTGGTTAAAAAGTTCATTCTTAATTTTGATTTTGAAAAGATTTCTGTTCAAAAGGCTTTCGCAAAGTGTCTTTAAAATAAAATCATCGGCGCTTTTCCATGTTTTTACTGCAGCGAGTATATCAGTATCGTCAAGTTCTGAAAAGGTTTTTAATACTTCACCCGTAAAGGTTGTTTTACCTATTTGATATTCTAAAAAAAACTTCAAAGACTTACTGGCTTCCAATGATTTTCCGTTTTGGGTAAGTTCTTTAGCCCGTTTTAATATATTGACAAGGATTTGTTCTGCAACGATTCCGGTTTTGTGCAAATACACTTGCCAATACATAAAGCGCCTTGCAATAATGAATTTTTCTATGGAATAAACCCCTTTTTCTTCAACCACCAACTCGTTATCCACCACATTAAGCATAGTGATAAGGCGTTCAGAATTGATGTTTCCTTCGGGAGTTCCTGCATAAAAGCTGTCTCTTTTCAGGTAATCTAATCGATCCATGTCCATTTGTCCTGAAATTAACTGACATAAAAACTTTTTGGGATGATTACCGTTGAAAATTTCTATGGCCTGCGTTAATCTTCCGTTAAACTTTTCGTTGAGAGTTTCCATAAAAAGCAATGAAATTTCCTCGTGAGAAACACCATTTACTATGCTGTTTTCCATTGCATGAGAAAAGGGCCCGTGACCAATATCATGCAATAAAATGGCAATGAGTAAAGCTTCTTCCTCTTCATCAGAAATACTAACCCCCTTAAAACGCAATACTTGGACTGCTTTTTGCATTAGATACATACAACCCAAGGCGTGGTGAAAACGCGTGTGGTGAGCACCGGGATAAACCAAATAGGACAAGCCCATTTGCGAAATACGGCGCAGCCTTTGAAAATACGGGTGCTCAATCAATTTAAAAACAATGGTATCCGGTATGGTAATAAAACCGTAAATTGGGTCGTTAAAAATATTGAGCTTAGTATGAGCGTTCAATGGAATATAATTTAGAAAAGCTTGATAAAACCTTGACAAATATAGTCAATTAATACTTTTTAAAATACACTGTAAAATATATGAACAAGATAAACATTCTCTGGGTTGATGACGAAATTGAATTACTAAAACCACACATACTTTTTCTGGAAGGAAGAAACTACCTTGTAACTAAAGCCCAAAGCGGCACTGAAGCTTTGGAAGAGATTGAAAACAAAAACTTTGACATTGTTTTTCTCGATGAAAATATGCCCGGTTTAACCGGAATTGAAACCCTGCATGAACTAAAGGAAAAAAAAGCCAATCTCCCTGTGGTAATGATTACAAAAAGCGAGGAAGAGTATATCATGGAAGAAGCTATCGGTTCAAAAATAGCCGATTACCTGATAAAACCCGTTAATCCTAACCAAATTTTACTGAGCCTAAAAAAGAATTTGGACCATTCTAAGCTGGTTACTCAAAAAACAACTTCAAACTATCAGCAGGAGTTTAGAAAAATTGCTATGGATTTGTCATCTGTCAACAGCTATCAGGAATGGGTAGACTTGTATCAAAAATTAGTTTACTGGGAACTACAGCTTGAAGAAATTGAAGATACGGGAATGTTTGAAATCCTTGAATCACAAAAATCTGAAGCCAATACCCAGTTTTTTAAATTTATTGAGAAAAATTATCAAAGTTGGTTTGAAAAAGGAAATGATGCACCCGTAATGTCACATACACTTTTCAGGGAAAAAGTGGTGCCAGAGCTTTCAAAAGACAGGCCCACGCTGCTTGTCGTTATAGACAACCTGAGATTTGACCAGTGGAAATCATTTGAACCCTTTCTGAATAATATTTACAAAAAAGAATCTGAATCTTTATTTTTCAGCATATTGCCAACGGCAACCCAATATTCCCGTAACGCTATTTTTTCCGGGCTTATGCCCGACGACATGGAAAAGCTACATCCTGATTTGTGGCTGAATGACACTGATGATGGAGGTAAAAATATGTATGAAAAAGAATTTTTAGAAGCTCAGCTAAAAAGGCTTGGGCAACAGATTAATTTTGATTATTTCAAAATTTCAAGTTTAAAACAGGGTAAAAAACTTGTAGAAAACTTTAAATCTCAAAAGGACAAAGACCTGACAGTAGTGGTTTATAACTTTGTGGATATGATTTCACACGCCAAAACCGAAATGGACGTGATTAAAGAATTGGCGTCAAATGATAAATCATACAGGTCATTGACGCAAAGTTGGTTTAAAAATTCGCCCTTAATGGAAATCATCCAGCAAGCAGCCCAGTTAGGATTTAAATTAATCCTCACTACAGACCACGGCACAATCAATGTAAAACACCCTTCAAAAGTGATTGGTGACAAAAATACAAGCTTGAACCTGAGGTACAAAACCGGGAAAAGTTTAACCTATGAGCAAAAAGAGGTTTTGGCTGTAAAAGACCCAAAATCTGTACACTTGCCAAGCATTAATATGAGCAGTTCATTTATATTTGCCAGGGGTGATCTGTTTTTTGCATACCCCAACAATTACAATCATTATGTAAGCTATTACAGAAACACTTACCAGCACGGTGGAGTATCACTTGAGGAAATGATTATACCATTTTCAGTTTTAATGCCGAGGTAATGTATTTTTTGTTATATTTGGGCTCGTAACCCCAAAGTTATGATACATACCTACGATTTAACCGGTTTGCCAAATGCGGCAAATGCTGTGCTTTCCTCTGTTTCCGGAAAAACTTTGCTTTTTTATGGCAATATGGGTGTTGGCAAAACAACCCTTATTAAGGAGATTGTTAAACAACTCGGTTTTTCAGAAAATGTTTCCAGTCCTACTTTTTCATTAGTCAACGAATATCCAATTCAAGATGGTGTTGTTTACCATTTTGATTTTTACAGATTGGAAGACGAAAAAGAAGCTCTTGATTTTGGGGTTGAAGAATACTTTTTCAGCAACAATTGGAAATTAATTGAGTGGCCGGAGAAAATTGAAAAAATTCTACCCAGCTCAAAAAACGAAATATTTTTAACAAAAAACACTGATGGAACAAGAACGCTAAAAATACGCGCCGGTGAATAGAGAGAAACTTTAAAACACAACGCTTTTGTAGATAAACACTGGGTTTATCGATTCCTGAATTACTAAAAAACTTGTTATTTTATTGTGAAAATGAGGTGTAAAATCCTGAAAAGAAGATAACATACTAAGATACGGGAATAGTTTTTAAAATACTTTAGTTTTTTTTAAATAGGTTTGTACTATTAACCTCACAAAAACTAATATTATGAAAATGTCAAAAGCAATGTTTTTTGTTGCTCTATTTTTTACTGGATTATTTGTATCTTGTACACCAGAAAGCATAGACAGCAATGA
>NZ_JCBCCK010000301.1:0-6250 GCF_059864935.1 Planktosalinus sp. | reverse complement strand
TAAGTTCAGGACAACTTTACGGCACAACAACTTGTGGAAGATGTACTCATCAACAGCCCTTGTGCCAATGTATCCAATTTTACAGCAAGCGGGTGGGATCAATTTCCCAGTTATGGTTATTTTTCGGCCGGCACAAGTAATTTCCCTTTTGAAGATGGTATTTTACTCACAACCGGAAAAGCGGTTTCAGCCATTGGACCAAACAATACATTGCTCAGTGAAGGCACTACTTCCTGGCTGGGTGATATTGATTTGGAACAAGCCATAGGTGAATCAAATACTGTAAACGCCACAGTACTGGAGTTTGATTTTCTTCCCATAGCCAACAAAATCATATTTGAGTATATCTTTTCTTCAGAACAATATTTTGCCTATACCAACCCCAACCAATGTAATTTTTCGGATGGTTTTGCTTTTTTACTCCGTGAAGCCGGCTCTCAAAATCAGTATCAAAATCTGGCGGTAGTACCAGGCACCAGCATCCCGGTTAAAATCACGACCATCAGGGGCGAAGGCACCATTTGTCAGGCTGCAAATCCGCAGTTTTTTGATGCATATAACGGTATGCAACATCCCACGAATTACAACGGACAAACCAAAATTCTTCGTGCCGAAGCCCTTGTAAACCCCGGAACTTTGTACCACATTAAATTGGTAGTAGCAGACCAGCAAAACCCCTTCTATGATTCAGCAATTTTTTTAGGTGGCGGAAGTTTTTCAGTTGAAAACGACTTGGGCACTGATAGGCTCCTGGCTAGCGGAAATCCGGTGTGTTTTGGTGAGTCTTTGGTATTGAATGCCACTTATGCAGGAAATAACCAATACCAATGGTTCAAAAACGGAACAGCCATTCCCGGTGAAACAAACCCCACTTATACCGTGACTAAAGAAGGTTACTATGAAGTGGAAATTGAAATTGAAAACAATTCCTGCAACATCAAAGGGTCTATAACCATTGAATATGCTGATGCTATACTATTAAATGACTCTACTTTAATTCAGTGCGACGAAGATGAAAGTGGAATTGCGGTGTTTAATCTTTTCAATGCATCTGAGCAAATAACAGACGGCGATAACAGCCTTCAAGTGACTTCTTTTTTTACCTCTATGGCTAATGCACTTAACAATGTTTCCCCCATTCCCAACCCAAATTCATACATCAATACTACCCCAAACCAGACGGTATATGCACGTGTAATGTCCCCCCTAGGTTGCACTTCAGTCGCGCCACTTACTTTATCGACCATCACTAATTTTATCGACCCCATTGAACTGACAGAATGTTCATTTACTGACAACCCAAACCGCGCTGAATTTAACCTGAACCCCGTTTTTGCTGAAATCCAAAACACCTATGGAACCGATATTGACGTGAGCTTTCATATTACCCTGAATCATGCGCTTCAAGGAGTGCAGGCATTGCCCTTTCTTTTTACAAATACAATTCCCGGCTTTCAAACTATTTATGCAAGGTTAACTAACGATCAGGACTGTTTTGGCATTTTACCCATTTATTTGGCCGTGGTTCCCACACCTCAATTTTCAGGTGAGAATGAGCTTATTTATTGTCTGGACACCTATCCCGCAAAGATTTTACTTTCATCCGGTGTCACCGGAAATACTTCAAATTTTAATTTTTTATGGAGTACAGGTGACACCACTCCCACAATTTCAGTAAACCAACCTGGTATATACAGCGTTGAAATAAGCTTTTCACAAAACCAAAACGGCCAAACTTATACCTGTTCCTCTACGAATACAATCACGGTCTTAGGTTCAGAAATTGCACAACTCAGCTATGAGTTAAGTGGAAACTTTGGAAACCAAAGCATAACTATTAATGCAAATGGCTCAGGTGATTATGTGTATGCCCTCAACAACATCAACGGCCCCTATCAGGAAAGCAATGTGTTTGAAAACCTCAATAGCGGCATTTATACGGTTTACGTCAAAGATCTTAACGGATGTGGAATTACCAGTATTAGAGTATTTTTGGTAGGTTTTCCAAATTATTTTACACCAAACGCTGATGGGGTTAACGATTACTGGACCATTAAAGGCATCAACCCGAGCAATAATTTTATTGAAAATGTAGTCATTTTTGACCGGTATGGAAAAATCCTTCACCGGATGGATTTCAACACTTATGGCTGGGACGGTACTTATCGCGGACGGCCTTTGCCTTCTTCAGATTATTGGTTTTTAGCCACTTTTAAAGATGGCAGTACTTACAGAGGACATTTTACGCTTAAGCGATAGATTTTCACTAATTTTGGTTGCCAATCGGCGAAATCCATTACAAAAGCAGCAATGAAATTTAAACTTGTATCAGATTTTAAACCCACCGGCGATCAACCACAAGCCATCAAGGCACTGGTTGAAGGCATCAATCTGGGTGAAAAATACCAGACCCTGTTGGGCGTTACCGGAAGCGGAAAAACATTTACGGTGGCCAATGTGGTGCAACAAGTTCAAAAACCTACGCTCGTTTTGGCGCACAATAAAACCCTGGCTGCGCAACTTTATTCCGAGTTTAAACAGCTTTTTCCGGAAAATGCTGTTGAGTATTTTGTTTCCTACTATGATTATTACCAGCCGGAAGCATACATTCCATCCAGTGGCACTTACATTGAAAAAGACCTTTCCATCAATGAAGAAATAGAAAAAATGCGTTTAAGCACTACCTCATCCCTACTTTCAGGAAGAAGAGATGTGCTGGTTGTAGCTTCGGTTTCTTGTTTGTATGGTATCGGAAATCCGGTGGAATTTCAAAAAAATGTGATTTCGCTGAAAAAAAACATGGTGATTTCTCGCACTAAATTACTCCACAGACTCGTTCAAAGTTTGTATTCCAGAACCGAAGCCGAATTTTTCCACGGCAACTTCCGCATCAAAGGTGACACGGTGGATGTATATCCAAGCTATGCTGATGATGCTTTCAGAATTCATTTTTTTGGAGATGAGATTGAAGAGATTGAAGCTTTTGATGTAAAGACAAACAAGGTTATTGAAAAGTATGAACAACTCAATATCTATCCGGCCAATATGTTTGTTACCTCCCCCGACGTGTTGCAAAACGCCATTAAGGATATTCAGGATGATTTGGTAAAACAAATAGACTATTTCAAGGAAGTGGGCAAACATCTGGAAGCCAAACGACTTGAGGAGCGCACTAATTTTGATTTGGAAATGATTCGCGAGTTGGGGTATTGCAGTGGTATTGAAAACTATTCTCGCTACCTTGACGGAAGGTTACCGGGTACAAGACCCTTTTGTTTACTGGATTATTTCCCTAAAGATTATCTAATGCTGATTGACGAAAGTCATGTGTCGATTCCGCAAGTGAGTGCTATGTATGGCGGTGATCGATCCCGAAAGGAAAACCTTGTGGAATATGGTTTCAGATTACCTGCTGCTATGGACAACAGACCGTTAAAGTTTGAAGAATTTGAAGCCTTGCAAAATCAGGTGATTTATGTGAGTGCCACTCCAGCTGATTATGAATTGCAAAAAAGTGGTGGTATTTATGTGGAACAAATTATTCGCCCAACGGGATTGCTCGACCCACCGATTGAAGTAAGACCCAGCTTGAACCAGATAGACGATTTGATTGAAGAAATTCAGCTAAGGGTAGAAAAAGATGAGCGTGTTTTGGTGACCACCCTTACCAAAAGAATGGCCGAAGAACTTACCAAATACCTCAGCAGAATCAATGTGAGATGCCGTTATATACACAGTGATGTGGATACATTGGAACGCGTTGAAATCATGCACGATTTACGATTGGGGTTGTTTGATGTGCTAATTGGTGTTAACCTCTTACGTGAAGGACTCGACTTGCCGGAAGTTTCTCTTGTAGCCATCCTCGATGCTGACAAGGAAGGATTTTTGAGAAGTGAGCGCTCCTTGACCCAAACTGTTGGGAGGGCTGCAAGAAACCTTAACGGAAAAGCCATCATGTATGCCGATAAAATTACGAGGAGCATGCAGGCCACTATCGACTCAACCAATTATAAACGGGAGAAACAAACAATTTACAATCTGGAAAACAACATTACACCCACACAGATTAAGAAAAGTTTGGAAAATGCTCTGGCTAAACCAAAGGTGAAGGACTATTCTATTGAAGAATTGATAGTTAAAGCTGCTGAAGAGGCCGGCGAAAATTATGAAACCCGTCCTCAACTGGAACAAAAAATAAGAGATTCAAGAAAATTAATGGAGCAGGCTTCCAAAGATTTAGACTTTATTCAGGCAGCAAAATTCAGGGATCAGATTAAAATTTTACAAAAAAAACTGGAGGCTGTAATCTAATTTTATTTGCTTTCGTTAAACTTCTACTAAACCCCCACTATTTCTTGTGAAATGTTAAAATTGAACGTATTTTTATTGAATTAACAACGTTAAAACCATTTATTATGAACATTTTAAATTTAGATAAAGAAAAAACCAATAATACTGTCAATCAGCTAAATGTACTTCTAGCCGATTTTCATTTGTATTATCAAAAACTGAGAAATTTCCACTGGAATATCGTTGGGAAAAGTTTTTTTGACTTACATCTCAAGTTTGAAGAAATGTATGACGATACCAAATTGAAAGTTGACGAAATCGCAGAGCGTATTTTAACTCTGAGGTATCAACCCACCAGCAATTTGAGTGAGTATTTAAAACTCTCTAACATCAAAGAGTCTAAAGCCACATTGAGCGACGTAAAAATGATAGATACCTTGATTGAAGACCACGCCATTTTACTCAAGCAAATGAAAATAGTGGTCAAAGCTGCAGATGAAGCCGGTGATGAAGGCACCATAGACCTGATTGGTGCATACATCAGAGAGCTTGAAAAAACAACCTGGATGCTCGATGCCTGGAGAATGAAGTCAACAGACAATCATCCTAAAGTCTAATAAAAAACTTATATTTAGGCCAACCAATTCGTATGTTTAACAGCTTTGATTTAACAGACGCTCTGGACAAGTTAGTTGATAAACTTTCCGGATGGGGAGAAGGGTTTATCCTTAAAGCCCCCAATTTTATTATTGCCATAATTGTATTTATACTGTTCTGGCAAATCGGTAAATATTTAAGCCGTTTTATCAAATCTGTGCTCTTAAAAAGGGTTGCACAGGAGTCTGTTAAATCGATTATTGCCAGGACTTCTTTTATAATAGTTGTATTAATTGGCTTTTTCATTGCGCTGGGCATACTTGAT
Organism: Planktosalinus sp.; assembly: GCF_059864935.1. NCBI lineage: Bacteria > Pseudomonadati > Bacteroidota > Flavobacteriia > Flavobacteriales > Flavobacteriaceae > Planktosalinus > Planktosalinus sp. The sequence goes on along the minus strand of NZ_JCBCCK010000301.1, from coordinate 1,035 downwards.
TTAGACAAGGTGCTCACCTCAGTACTTGCCGGTGCGGGTGTAGTAGGTTTGGCTATAGGTCTTGCACTTCAGGGAACTTTAAGCAATACTTTTTCGGGAATTATCCTCTCATTTTTACCCAACATTAAAATTGGCGACTATATAGAAACCAACAATCACGCCGGTAGGGTGATTGATATCAACCTAAGAAGTGTTACCATATTGGAAAATGACAATAATTTTGTGGTGATTCCCAACTCCAAAATCATAGAAGCGCCTTTCAAAAACTTCTCCGGCACAAACAGGTCCAGGATTTTTGTTGAATGCGGAGTTGGTTATGAAAGTGACCTTGAATTTGTGAAAAAAGTGACCACAGACGCTGTTGCTGAAATCTTCAAGCAATATGGCAATGAGCAAATTGAGCATTTTTATACAGAATTTGGGGATAGTTCCATCAACTTTGTCATCAGGTTTTGGGCAGATGTCAAGGACAGAAGAGACATTTCAAAGGCACAAAGTGCTGCTATTATGGCAATCAAGAAAGCCTATAACGAAAACAGCATCAATATTCCTTTCCCCATCAGGACACTGGATTTTGCCAAAAACAAATTCCGTTCTGAGGTGATTACCATTAAAAATTCTGATGAACAAAATCCATAAGACCTCAAAATATAAAAGCTTGTTTTTAGGTTATTTTAAGAAGTTTTTCCGGTTGAGTTCAATACATTTGTAAAAAATTTAAAAAATCAAATTATGAGATTTTTGAGTCTACTTTGTGTTCTAGTTATTTTTCAATCCTGCAGTGATAATTCAACAACCTTAACTTTTACCGGAAGCATTCCCGGGGCTGAGGATGGTTCAAAGGTTTACTTCCAAAAATTAAATCAAAACGGTCAACCTTTTGACATAGATACTATTGTTATAAGAGGTGGAAAATTCAGTTTTGAAATTGAAAAGAGCAAAGAATCTCAATTGGGTTTATTAAATTTTCGAAATCTCAATACCACTTTGATTTTTTTCCACGACACTAAAGACGTTGAAGGTAATTTTGATTTA
>NZ_JCBCCK010000357.1:0-9144 GCF_059864935.1 Planktosalinus sp. | reverse complement strand
CTGAAATTTCCGGTGCTGGTGAGTGTATTTTGATAATTCCCCAAAGAGCGCACTCCTTTGTAAGCAATTGAAAAATTGAAATTTTCTGCGGTATTTATGGTAAAAAAAGCATCGAGTTGGTGGCCTTGTTCAAAGGCGGTTTTATAGTACAGCTCGGTTAAGGGCGTGGGCACGTGGTAGTAACTGATGTCTTCAATTTCCATATAGTTAAAATGCCTGGCCCTGGCACCCATTCGGGGTTTTAGTCTCACATCGCTAAAGTCATAGGCCAAGGTGTTATATGTCTGACCCACATTGGCAAAGGGCATCAAGTGATAATCATCACTTCTCAGGTAATTGAATCTGTAATCTTTATAAATACTTAGCGTAGTGTCCACATAAGTGGTATCCCGCTCATAGGAAATGATTTTATATTCAGAAATATGGGGTTTTTCGTCATCAAAAATCACATTGGTGTCTCCCATTGTTCTCCTGCCGTCATTGGCAACTCCTGTGGTTGGGGTTTGTTGTTGAAACGATGGCTGATCCTTATCTTGTGAAAAAAGCAGTGCTGTACTTAAAAAAAGCAGTGAAAGCGCAAGTGATTTTTTCATTCGATTGATTATATTGACCGGGATTAAAAGGCAAAGTTATTTATTTTAACTCAAAAGCGTACTTTTAATTTTTAAATGTTGCAGTTAAAAATACATCCCAAACTCATTGAATGTGGCACAGACGAGGCCGGAAGAGGTTGTCTGGCCGGTCCGGTTACTGCCGCTGCCATTATCCTGCCGGAAGATTTTGTCAACAATTTGCTCAATGACAGTAAGCAACTTTCGCTTTTGAGGCGCAATAAACTCAAACCGCTTATAGAACAACAAGCCATTGCATATAGTGTTACACACGTAATGATGGACGAAATCGACAAAATCAATATTTTACAGGCTTCGATAACTGCGATGCACCGCAGTATCGAAAGTTTAAAAACCACACCCCAATTTATCGCTGTTGACGGAAACAAATTCAGGACTTTTGAAAATATTCCCCATCAATGTGTGGTGAAAGGTGATGCTAAATTTCTTCATATTGCGGCTGCTTCTGTTTTAGCAAAAACTTACAGGGATGCCTTTATGGAAAAAATTCACGAAGAATACCCGATGTACAACTGGAAAAAAAACAAAGGCTATCCCACCGCCGAACACCGCGAAGCCATCAAAAAATATGGAGTGACCCCTTATCACAGAAAAAGTTTTAAACTATTACCCGGACAACTTGAGTTTGGCTTTTTAGAATGAAAACTCTTTATTAACGTCTCATTGCTAATCCATATATTTGTATCAAATTCCCAAACGATGAAAAAACTTTTGTTGCCACTACTGCTTTTGTTCATTTTCAGTTGTAGTTCAGATAAAGAAAAAGCAGGCGTTCTTATTCATTATCTTCCTGAAGATTCGTCTTTGGTGATTCGCAGCAACAGTTTTTCAACACTTTCATCAGACCTTAAAAACAACAGTTTTTTATCTGTGTTTTCAAAGCTTCCCGTCTATGATTTTTTTGAAAGCAATCTTGGTTTTTCAACACACTTAAACCCAAAAAGCGAAGTTTTAATAAGTGTTGCTTCACCAAATGACAGTACACATTTTATTACTTTAGTAACCAGACAACATCCGGAACTTTTTCAACTCGATTCGCTATCAAACAAAACCGTTGAAACACTTTCCTTTGAAAACATTTCCTTACAAAAAGTGACTTTAAATAATAAAGTATTTTACACTTCGATAATTGACAGTGTTTTTATTGCCGGAAATTCTCAGGTTTCAGTTGAATCAATTTTAAAACAACATACTTCAAAACAAAAACACACCCTTGACTCTCAGTTTGAAAGGGCATACAATACTTTGGGTACTCAGGATTTCTCCTTGTTAATCAACGGAAAGCTTTTCCACGAAACTTACAAAAATCTATTGCCTGAAAGTCAATCACTTCCCGCATTTACTTCCTGGATTGCCGTCAATGCCGAAGTTCAACCCGGCCATTTTAAAGTCAACGGAATTGCACTGGCGCAAGATACCATCCCACAGTTGATGAATGTTTTTAAAGGAACGCATCCTCAACAAAATTTATTAGCTATGGTGACCCCCAATTCGGCTTCCGGATTTGTGAGTTATTCTTATGATGATTATGATGTGATTGAACCCAATTTGCAAAAGTTTCAGGTAAAGAATGACACCTTAACTTCATATCCCGGCCTTTTCAGTTCGCTAAACGAAATTGGAGTCATCACAAAAGGCAAGGAGAAAATCGTGGCATTACACGCCATCAGCGGAAGCATCACCGAAGAATTTCTCGCTCCATTGCTGGAAAGCGTAAGTGAGTTTAGGGGAGTTGCTATCAGAAAACTTCAGGATTCGGCGGTATTTAAAAATGCTTTTTATCCTTTAATCAATACAACTCCGAAATTTGGTGTTATGTTGGAAGACTTTTTTGTTTTCGGCGAAAGCCAAAGTTCCCTTCAGGAAATCATTACTGAATACCTCAACGAAACCACAGTGGGGCATCTTCCCTATTATGAAGAACATATGGCACATATGAGCAGTGAAAGCTCAATGTTGATGGTGGCCTTGTTGCCCGAATTCAGGAAAAATGTTGCCGAAAAAGCAACCGGAAGAAACAAGCAGCGCATCACCGACTTGAAATTTGGCAGTCATAGAATGGCAGCCCTTCAGTTTGTGTATGACAACAATTTTGCACACGTTAACGGCATTGCTCGTGAAACCCGAGCCCAAAGTCGTGGTACCGGTGTTTCACAACTTTTTGCCATCACATTGGAAAATGAATTACTTTCACGACCACAATTTTTTACCAATCACATCACCAAAGGAAAAGACATCGTGGTGCAGGATGTAGCCAATAAACTGTACCTCATTGCCTCAAACGGAAGGGTGCAATGGAGTAAACAACTGGACGGAGCCATTATTGGTGATGTTCAGGAAGTGGATTTATTGAGAAACGGACGCATTCAACTGGCTTTTACAACAAAAAATAGTTTTTATATACTTGACAGAAACGGCAACGAGGTGAAGCCTTTCCCGCTAAAATTCAGAGATGACATCACACAGCCTTTGGCCATTTTTGATTATGACAACAACAGGAACTACCGCTTTGTGGTTACTCAGGGCGCTGAAATATTGATGTATGACAATTCCGGACGCAGGGTCAGTGGATTTACTTTTAACAAAGCCGGCTCAAGGATAGTGCTTCCGCCAAAACACATCCGTATTTCAAACAGGGACTACCTGCTTATTGCCGAGCAAAACGGAAAACTAAACATCCTTCACCGAACCGGTCAACCCCGGATTAACGTCAATACTAAATTCAAATTTGGTGAAAGCGCGATTTATTCTGAAGACAATCAATTTGTTTTTATCACTTCCGAAGACGAAAAAATAAGTATTGACCAAAACGGGAAAGTGACCAAGCAAAAACTCAATTCGTCTTCAGGAAATGTAATTTGGGAGATTTCAGGCAACACCAAAGTTACCCTTGATGACAATATTTTGAGAATCAACAACCAAAAAGTGGAATTGCCTTTTGGAATTTACACTTCACCAAAAATTTCTGTAAGCAACCGAAGAATCCTCATTTCCGTAACAGACCTGCAGCAACAACGCACCTATGTGTACAACTCTTTGGGCGAATTACTTTCATACTTTCCGGTTTACGGCACATCAGTTATGGAATTAGGGGATGCTACCAACAACGGAAGACCAAACGGCGTGGTGAAAGGAGGAGAAAAAGAGGTGGTGCTTTATGAAGTGAATTAAGTTTGTGGAAAATAGTTGAACAAAAACTCACCTCTCTCCACTAACCTTTATTAACTCTAAACTAACTCTGCTTCAAAAAGCGCGATAAAATGTTTAATAAGTTTTTGTTTGACTTCAGCCATGGAAACTTCGGTTACGCCTAATTCTACATTGAGTGAAGTCACTGCTTTTTCCTTGATTCCACAAGGAACGATATTGTCAAAATAGCCCAGATTGGCATTCACATTAAATGCAAATCCGTGCATGGTGACCCAACGGCTGGAACGCACACCTAGCGCACAAATTTTTCTGGCAAACGGGGTACCCACATCCAGCCATACACCGGTTTCTCCGGGGGATCGTTCAGACTTGATGCCGTATTCGGCAAGGGTAAGAATAATCATTTCCTCAAGCAAACGCAGGTATTTGTGAATGTCTGAAAAGAAATTTTCCAGATCGAGTATGGGATAGCCCACTACCTGCCCGGGGCCATGATAGGTAATGTCTCCACCGCGATTGATTTTGTAAAATGTGGCTTGTTTTTGAGCCAGTTGTTCCTCAGTAACCAATAGGTTTTTAATATCACCGCTTTTACCAAGGGTGTACACATGCGGATGCTCCACAAACAAAAAATAATTGGGGGTTACCCCATTGGCATCTTCCCTTCGGTTTTTAATTTTGATATCTATTATGGACTGAAAAAGGGTTTCTTGATAGTCCCAAGTTTCTTTGTAGTCCTTTGTTTCCAAATCTTTAAAAATTATTCTTTTATTCAAATTAAGATTGTATTTAAAGGTTTCAAAATTATAAATATTGCAACGTAACTTCCTTTCAAATATGTTAAATCACAAATTTTTTTAAATTTTTATTTAAATTAAATTTCTAAAAAAGTATCTTGCACAAGATTTTCACTTAATTCCCAAAACAATGAAAAACAAATCCTTTAATATTATTTTACCTATATTTCTATTATTGAGTATAGGTTTAACAGCACAAAACAATTCAGATCTTTGGACACCAGTATCAACAGAAGCTGTTGTTCATAAGGCCAAAGAATTAAGAAATTCTATGCCAACAGACTACTCCCTTTACACATTAAATGAAGATTTACTATTATCAATATTGGAAAAAGCGCCAAACAGAAAAGCTTCAAATAATTCTGATGTTGTAATTTCTTTACCAAATATTGATGGGGCATTTTCAAACTTCAGAGTCTTTGAGGCTTCAATCTTTGCGGATGAACTTCAAAAAACGTTTCCTACAATTCGATCTTTTGTAGCAAAAGGAATTGATGACCCCACGGCCATTGCAAGGTTTAGTCACTCTCAGATTGGGTTACACGTTGCTATTTCGTCAGGTAAACATTCTACTGTATATATTGATCCATTTACCCAAGACAAAGAACAATATATCACTTATTCCCGTATGGACTTACCAATAGATGTTCAAACTTTTGTTTGTCATACTGAAGACTTTGAAAATCGCCCTATTGAAATTGACAGTAATAATAATGAGAATCAAGTTTTAAATGCTGACGATGGAATACTTAGGACATTTCGCTTGGCATTAGCTTGCACAGCTCAATATTCTATCTTTCATTTAAACAATCAAGGTGTTCCCGGAGGTGCTACTGATGCTGTAAAAAAAGCAGCCGTACTCTCAGCAATGAATGTTACTATGACTAGAGTCAATGGTCTTTTTGAAAGGGATCTATCTTTAACCATGGAAATCATACCAACCAATACCGATATTATATTTTTAGACACAGCAACACAACCATTTACCGGTAATAATAATGGAGGTGTTTTACTAAATGAGGTTCAAGGCGTCATTGATACCAATATAGGTTTTGCTAATTATGATATCGGCCATGTGTTTAGTACTGGTGGAGGTGGAATTGCAATGCTCAATTCACCCTGTACAAGCAATAAGGCTAGAGGGGTAACCGGATTACCTCAACCAATAGGTGATAGTTTTAATATTGACTTTGTTGCTCATGAAATGGGTCATCAATATGGTGCAGGGCACACGCAAAATAACAATTGCCAACGTTCAACTTCATCTTCAATGGAGCCTGGAAGTGCTTCAACAATTATGGGCTATGCGGGTATCTGTGCTCCAAATGTGCAGTTTTTTAGTGATGACTATTTTCATGCAATAAGTATTCAGCAAATGTGGGTTAATATCATTAATGGAAGTAGCCAATGTGCTGTTCAAAGCAACACAAACAATGATCCTCCCACAGCTGATGCCGGGCCAAATCGCACAATACCAGCGTCTACTCCATTTGTGCTTAAAGGAGTTGCAACTGACCCAGACACTCCGTTAGGCGAACTAACATATACTTGGGAACAAATGAATCCCCAAATTGGGGTAATGCCACCGCAGCCTACAAATTCAGTCGGTCCAATGTTTCGGTCTTTACTTCCTTCAGAATCTAGTGACAGGTATATGCCTGCTATTCAAACAGTGTTAAATGGCAATACTCAAACAACTTGGGAGGTAGTGCCTTCAGTATCAAGAACAATGTCTTTTAGATTTACTGTTAGAGATAATCATATAGGCGGTTCAAGTACAGCTAGTGATAATATGGCAGTTTCAGTAACAGCTAATGCTGGCCCTTTTGTCGTTACTTCACAGAATACAATAGGCCAACAATGGACAACCAATACCAGTCAAACAATCACTTGGGATGTTGCAAATACCGACCAATCACCAGTTAATTGTGCAAATGTTGACATTTTATTATCAACTGATGGTGGACTAACATTTCCAATTGTATTGGCATCTAACACACCTAACAATGGAAGTCATGTAATAACAGTTCCTAATATACTGACTACTCAAGCCAGAATTATGGTAGTTTGTTCAAATAATATTTTCTATAATGTAAATAGAAGAAATATTGAAATCACAGACCAATTAAGTAATGAAGACTTTAGTTTTACTGATTTCTCACTTTGGCCAAACCCTTCCACTGGAATTTTTAATCTAAGCTTTATTCCAGCAACAGATGATAAAATCGAAATTACACTTTATGATATAAGTGGTAGGTTAATCGAAAATAATGTGTTTGAAAATAACTCAGCAAATTTCAGTACTGCTTTAGATTACTCAAATTTAGGTAATGGTTTGTATTTTATCTCAGTAACAAATGGGGAATATAAAACTTCGAAAAAACTTATCAAAAAATAATTTAAAGATTATTTTTCACATAAAACAAAATCGCCTAAAAGTTACTTTTAGGCGATTTTTTATTTAACGCATTTATAAAATCAAATTTTAAATCTATGCGTAATATTATTTACTTTATGTGATACTTTATTTAACACCAAATTTAAATTTAAAAATAAGCTGTCTTTTTTGTTTTCTAATAAAATTTCACCTTCTTCCACCATATAGTAGCCAGCCTCACCTTTACAAAAACAATGTTTACCAAATAATAATTTAATATTTCCTAGTTCCTCATTGGTTAAGTTTAACTTATCTTCTCTTCCTGTTATTTCAAAATGTACAGTTTCTGAATAATCACCATCCATAGTTCCTTCAGGCCCTTTGACAGCATAAGTAAACTCAATCACAATATTTTCACCTTGTTCTATCACAGGGTAAATCTGGCCTGTAGTATCTTCTAAAATAGTAAGGGACGAATCCTTATGAACCACAAAAGTACATTCACCTTCCTCTGCACATACAGAGCTTATCGAATTAACATCTTGATTAGCCTTCTCTTCTGAGCTTTTTGACGGTTTACAAGAGAATAAAATTATAGCTGTTGACAATAGTAAGATTGCTTTCAATTTTAAAATATTTTAATAATTATGAAATAAAGTACTACAAAAATAACCACTCCTGCAAAAGCATTCCTTATTTTTAAGTTAAATTTAATCCAACACTACTTCAACACTCAACAAATCAGGGTTTCTGAAATAATCAAAATAATTGGCTTCAAGAAAAACAGTTTTTTTGTCGTGACTTAAGGTTGCTTCAGTTTTTGAAACAGATTTTATTGTATTAGGAAAAGTGTATTTAAGTTTATAAACCGTTCCTCCCATCATCATTTCCGTATTTTTCAGGCTATCCAACTCCTGTTGGTGGAGGGCTTTATCAGCTATAAATGCATTGCGTTTAAAAATATTATTTTGGTAACTGTAATGCACTTTAATACTTTCCTGATCGGGAAACCCTTCATTGGATTTTACAGTTTTCGTCCCTGTATTACTAATTTGGTTGAATACCTTAAACATATCATTTGCTTCAGAAATATCATTAAAATTGAGAAAAATATCATAGACCATTTCTCTTTTTTCAGCATCCATCTTGATGTGAACACCATAAGGTTCAAGTTTTTTGAGTCTTTCCTGTTGCTCAAGAGGTAGTTTGGCGATACTATCCCTACTCTTTTTGAAGATATCAACAAAATAGAAGGTTGTATCAACACGCTCTTCCATACCCTTTAATTCGTCGTCACCCAATGATGAGATCATGGCTATCATTTCTGAAGCGTCCATTTGAATTTTCATTTCACCACTACCATCAGCGTTTAAAACCATAGTTTCTGAAAATTCACAGGAAGTAAAAACGAACAGAAAACAAACAGAAATTATTGTAAGTAGAACTCTCATAAAGAATTAATTTTTAGGGTTATTTAAAATAATCAAGGCAGCAATCACCCCGGGAACCCACCCCAATACAGTTAGTATTAAAACTATAACTATAGAGCCACATCCTTTATCAATTACTGAAAGTGGCGGAAATATAATTGCTAAAATAACTCTCCAAATACTCATATATTATATTTTCGTTTTGTTGATGGAATCTTATAATCAAAAATAGGATTTAAATTGTACAATAGGTTGACATATCAAACCAAAAGTTACAAATTATTTTAACAAAAACGTATCTTTGCCCACTCTAAAATAAGCACATACACTATGCAACTTTCAGAACAGGAAATCGTACGCAGAGAAAAACTCAATCAGTTGAGGGCGTTAAACATCAACCCCTATCCGGCTGATTTATACCCCGTCAATCACACAACCAAGCAACTCAAAGAAAACTTCATAGAAGGGAAAAAAGTAGTGATTGCCGGCCGTTTGATGTCCCGTAGGATTCAGGGAAAAGCCTCTTTTGCCGAATTGCAGGACGCTGAAGGCCGCATTCAGGTGTATTTTAACCGCGATGAGATTTGCACCGGAGAGGACAAAACACTTTATAATGAAGTCTATAAAAAACTCTTGGATATTGGTGATTTCATTGGCATTGAAGGAGAGTTGTTTAATACACAAGTGGGCGAAAAAACCGTAATGGTCAAAAACTTCACACTTTTAAGCAAATCACTCAGGCCGCTTCCGCTCCCAAA